>DASSHL010000276.1:0-8042 GCA_035692845.1 Gemmatimonadales bacterium | reverse complement strand
CCGCACGTCCAAAGAGACACCTTGTACCACGGGAGCTGTTGCGCCGGGATAGCGGAGCGTCACGTCACGCACGCGGATCACGGCGTGAGCGTCCGGCGCAGCAGGACGGCGAAGAGCGGCACTCCGACCAGCGCGGTCACGACTCCGACCGGTAGTTCCAGTGGGCGCATCACGGTGCGCGCGAGCGCGTCCGCCAGCACGAGGAAGGAGCCACCGGCGAGAAAGCTTGCCGGTACCAGTATCCGATGGAGCGGCGTCCAGGCCCGGCGCACCGCGTGCGGGATCACCAGCCCCACGAAGCCGATGATGCCGCAGGTTGCCACGCTCGCCGCCGTGAGCAGTGATGCGGCCAGATAGACGATTCGCTTGAGCCGCTCGGTGTCGGCGCCCAGGTGCGCCGCCGTTTCCTCGCCGAGCGCGAGCAGGTCAAGCTGACGCGCCACATACCAGAGCACGACGAGCGGCACCGCCGAGTACGCGGCCAGCAGCACCAGTCCATCCCACGACGCCGAGCCGAGACCGCCCAGGAGCCAGACAATCGCGTTGCGCAGTCTCGGAGCGTCCGACAGCACGATGATGGCGCTCATGATCGCCCCGGCGAAGGCGCCTACGACGACGCCAGCCAGGAGGAGCACGCGGGGATCGAGACGATGGCCGCTGACCACTGCCAGCCGGTAGACAAGCGCCACGGCGCCCAGCGCGCCGGCGAATGCGGCGAGCGGGACGGCCCAGGTGGCCCCGGTATTCAGCGCGATGGCGACGACGGCGCCGAGGCCGGCGCCGCCTGACAGACCGAGGAGATAGGGATCG
Organism: Gemmatimonadales bacterium; assembly: GCA_035692845.1. Classification (GTDB taxonomy): domain Bacteria; phylum Gemmatimonadota; class Gemmatimonadetes; order Gemmatimonadales; family GWC2-71-9; genus CAMLHP01. The sequence goes on along the minus strand of DASSHL010000276.1, from coordinate 7,232 downwards.
GCGAGCGGATTGCGGACCAGCGCCTGGAGTGCTGCCCCGGTCACGCCGAGGCCGCCACCCACGAGAAAGGCCAGCAGCACGCGCGGGACCCGGAGATGCCAGAGGATGAGACCATTGGTGCTGCCGGAGCTGCGGAGTCCAGCGAACAATTCAGCGGGCGAGAGCGACACCGAGCCGACGGCGACGCCAAGCAGCATCACGAGCAGTGCCGCCGCCGAGAGCAGCAGGAAGCGTCGCGCGATCATGGACGGGCGCCAGCGGGCAGGAATGCCCGGAACTGGGCGGCGAGGAACCGGATGGCTGACGGCGCACGCGGGCTGGGCTGGCCGAATTCGGTTCCGTCGGCGAAGACGAAGGCGTGTTCGCGAACAGCTGGTACCGCTTGCCATTCGGGTCGCTTGGCAAAGGTGGGACTCGCCTTGCCGAGCACAAGGACAACATCCGGGTTCCGCTCGACCGCCGACTCGACGCTGATCTGGCCTGACGACGACGGGAGGTCGGCATAGATATTTTCGCCGCCTGCGCGCTCGACCAGTTCGCTCAGGTAACTGCCGGCGCCCACCGTCATGGGCGGATCCGCCCATACGAGCACGAACGCGCGCAACGGGTGGGCCGATGATGGCACCGTGGCAGCGTTGAGTGAGTCGGCGAACGCCCCAGCCATCGAGTCCGCGCCAGCCTCGTGGTCCGTGAGCCGCCCTAGCATTCGCCCGACCCTCGGCACGTCGCTCAGCTGGTCCGTCCGCACCTGGAGCGCGGCGATGCCCAGCTCCCGAAGCTTGCGAGCAGCCTGCGCATTCTGGCTGGAGAGGTAGAGTACGACGAGATCAGGCCGCCGCGCGACCACCGCCTCGATGTTGGGCAGCATTCCATCGCCCACTGCGGGCACGGCGAGCGCATCCGCCGGATACTCGCACCAGATCGTGCGACCAACGACGGCGTCCCCGGCACCGATGGCGAAGAGCAGCTCTGTCGTGGCGGGAATCAGCGAAACCACCCGGCGGGCGGGATGCGCGAGGCGAATGGTGTCGCCGGCGTCGTCCATGACAACAAGACTCGGAACGCGAGACTCGAGACTCGCGTCCTGTCTCCCGAGTCCCGCGTCCTTGCCGGCGCACGCAACGACGGCCAGCACCAGAGCGGCGCCCAGCGTCCGAAGCGGAGTCTCGAAAATCAAAATGCCCACTCCCGGAGGACCGGAAATGGGCGAAATCAGAACGCGACGAAGAGCACGCGGGTCCGTTTGGCCCACCCGACCCTCCCCCGAGGGTCTGACAGGTGGCACGAACGGAGAGGTCTCCTGGCTCCGGGCACCTCCAACCGCCTTCCCGGTTTCCCAGTGGCGTAGTGGATGGAGGCAAGCTGCCCGTCACAGTGGCGGGGCCGCGCCGGATTCACACCGGCTTCCGAAAATCCCCGTTCGTCTGCTTCAATTGTCCTGACGCTAGTCTAGGCACCACGAGCCGGACGCGCAAGCGCGGCGGCGAGTTGGGCCTTGAGCGCCGAGCGCTCTGCCACAAGCGCTGGACGCTGAGCGCCCTGCTCCGTGTCGCCAGCAATCTCGGTTGACAGGGCTTCCAGCTCGTCATCGATGCGTGCGATGCGCGTGAGCAGCGCCTCCACCGAATCACCTCCGCCCGTCGCAGTGACGGCCGACACTACCGGCGGTCGCCGAAAGACTCGCACCGTGCCAGCCACCAGTGCCGCGCCGAGCAGCACGATGAGCCCGGTCAGCCATCCGGTGCCCAGGTGCAACGGTGTTGGTACCGTGATGACGACTGCATCGCCCGAATCCACGACGCCGTTGAAGTGGCGGAAGGGCCGGCCCTGGATCACCGAGACGGAGTCGGTCTCGGCCAGCGTGCCGCCCTGGACCGTTGCATCGGGCTCTTCGACCATCACGTTGACGCCGTTGTTGGTCTCATCGAACCGGTATTCCAGCCGGCCGGCGTTGGGAGGCAGGTGATACTGGATGGTGACCTGCCGCTCGCCCGGCGCCAGCGGCGCGAGCACCAGCACGCTGTCCATGTTGCGGTCAATGGCGCCCGCCGAGAGATCGCCGTCCTCGGCGGAGAAGCCAACGGCCTGCTTCGGGATCAAGGCGTGCCAGGTAGAGGAGAGGCTATCGCGTGCAACACGCGTCATTTTGCCGGGATTATCGAGCACCAGGAGCTCCACCACCGTCCGCGTGCCGTCGTCCCCGGGCTTGGCGATCACGATATGCCGAGCCTCGGTGTGCACCGGCTGGGTGGAGGAGGTGTCGAACACCTGCAGGGTGAGCGCACTGTCCTGCCTGGCGGGGTTGGTCGCGAGCGGATTGGAGAAATATTCGATACCCTGGAATCGCGCGGTCACGATGTACAGTGAGGCCGTGTCGGCCGGGAACCGGAACCGGAAGCGCCCCATGGCATCAGTCCGGCTCGAATCAATCGGCCCCTGCACGTCGCGGCCGACGCGATGGAGCACCACCATGGTGCCCGCGAGCGGCACGGCGTCGGGACCGCGAATCACCTGCCCGGCGGCGGCGATGACCGGTGCCTGTGCGTGGAGCGTTGCAGGCACGGCCGCGACCAGCAGCGCCAGGAGGGCACCGCGCATGTCAGGGATTGAACTTGCCGAAATCTTCAGGATCGAGCTTCTCGAGATACTCGCGGAGCCGCTCGGCTTCGCGCGAGCCGCTGCCCGCCGCCGTGTCATCTGCCTCGACGCCGCTCTGCTCCAGCAGCTGGTCGCTCGCGAAGATGGGTGCGTTGAGCCGGAGCGCAAGCGCGATGCTGTCACTGGGGCGGGCATCCACCTGGAAGACGTGATCTTCCCGCTGGATGAGGAGTTCCGCGAAGTAGGTGTTTTCCCGCACGGCACTGATCACGATCCGGCGAAGCTCGCCCCCCAGCCCGACGATGACCTGCTTGAGCAGGTCATGGGTCATGGGCCGCGCCGCCTTGACGCCTTGCAGCTCCATGGCGATGGCGCTGGCCTCGGCGGGACCGATCCAGATCGGCAGCACCCGTGAGCCGTCTTTTTCGCGCAGGATGACGACCGGACTCTCGGTGTTGCGGTCCACTCCCAGGTGAGCGACGGTCATCTCGTGCATTCAGCAGCTAGCGCACCGCGCTGAGCAGATCCTTGACCCGATTGGTCTGCTCCCAGGTGAAGAAATCGTAGGTCTTCTTGGATTTGCCTTCCGCGCCGACATAGCGTCCGGTATACGGCTTCCGGCCGAAGTGGCCATATGCAGCGGTGGGGGTGTAGATCGGACGCTTCAGCTTCAGCGTGGCGATGAGTGCGCTCGGCCGGAGATCGAACACGTCCCGCACCGCGCGCTCCAGCTGCGCGTCGGGCACCACGCCGGTACCGAACGTGTCCACCATGACCGAGACCGGCTCCGCCACGCCGATGGCGTAGGCCACCTGCACCTCGCAGCGGCTGGCAAGCCCGGCCTCCACGATATTCTTGGCGATCCACCGCATGGCGTACGCGGCGGAGCGATCTACCTTCGACGGGTCCTTCCCGCTGAACGCGCCGCCGCCATGGCGCGCCATGCCGCCGTAGGTGTCCACGATAATCTTGCGGCCGGTAAGGCCGGCATCACCATGCGGCCCGCCCACAACGAAGCGCCCGGTCGGGTTGATGAAGAACTTGACGCGGCGCGACTCGATACCGGCCTTGGCCAGCACCGGCTTGATCACTTCATCCACGATGGTGGCGCGCAGGTGCCCTTCGGAGAGGCGGCGGTTGCCGTTGCGCTCGCCGTGCTGCGTGGAGACCACCACGGCCTTCACTCCCACGGGCTTGTCGCCTTCATACTCGACCGATACCTGGCTCTTGCCGTCAGGGCGCAGCCACTCGATCGGGTCGGCACCGGCGGTGCCCTTCCGAATGGCCGTCAGGCGCTCGGTAATCCGGTGGGCAAGCAGGATAGGCAGCGGCATCCGCTCCTTGGTTTCGCGGCAGGCGTAGCCAAACATCATTCCCTGGTCGCCAGCGCCCTGCTCATGCCCGCGCGTCTCGTTCACGCCCTGCGCGATATCGGGTGACTGCCGATCAATGGCCGCCATCACGGCGCATGAGTCGGCATCAAAGCCGAACTGCGCGTCGGTGTAACCGATGCGGCGCACCGTGTCACGCACGATATCGGGGATGTGCACATACGTGCTCGTGGTGATTTCACCCGCCACCACGGCCATGCCTGTGGTCACCAGCGTCTCGCAGGCCACCCGCCCATTCGGATCGTGCGCCAGGATGGCGTCGAGCACGGCATCGGAAATCTGGTCGGCGACCTTGTCGGGGTGGCCCTCAGTGACGGACTCGGACGTGAACACGTGACGCTTGGAAGCGGCCATCAGTTACGCTCTCGCCTGGGTTGAAGTGATGAGGCACGGCGCGTGTGCCAAACAATGGGGAGCAAGCTAGCGATGCACCAGCGGGCGGGCAACGTCACCTTCGGGCTCCAGCAGACGCACATCCATGTGTCGTGCCGCGGCATCACGGAGAATGCGGGTGACGTCGCGGGCATGGCGTGCCTCGAGCGCGGCCTCAGTGGCGGCGATGGTAGCCGAAAGTGGCACCGCCCGGAGGATCCACTTGACCGATGCCAGTGACGGCGGCGAGACGCTGAGCGTCCGCACGCCCAGCCCCGTGAGCAGGAGCGCATGCAGTGGATCCGAGGCCATTTCGCCGCAGACGCTCACCGGCAGCCCCTTCTCCTGCCCGACCCGCACGATCTGCTGCAGCTGCCGCAGCATCGCGGGATCGTGGGGCTGGAACCGGTCCGCGAGACGGGCGTTGCCCCGATCGACTGCCAGGGTGTATTGCGTGAGGTCATTGGTGCCGATGCTGAAGAATGCGCTCACCTCGGCCAGCCGGTCGGCAATCAGCACGGCGGCGGGTGTCTCCACCATCACGCCCACCGGCACCGTCTCCGCGGCCTCGATGCCGCTCGCGATGAGGCGAGCGGACTCCTCCGCGAGCATGGCGCGGGAGCGCTCCACTTCCTCGAGTGTGCTGATGAGCGGCAGCATGAGCTTGATGCGGCGACCATAGGCGGCGCGCAGCACCGCGCGCAGCTGGTCGCGGAAGAACTCGGGATGGTCGAGGCAGACGCGGATGGAGCGCCAACCGAGGAACGGGTTGGCCTCGTGGCTGGTCTTGAAGGCGGCAGGAAACTTGTCGCCACCGAGGTCGTAGCTCCGGATGATGACTTCGTGCTCCGGAAACGCCAGCGACACTCGGCGGAAATAGCGCGCCTGCTCGTCCTCGGTGGGCATCGTGCTCCGCCCGCCCAGCATGAACTCGGTGCGCAGCAGCCCCACGCCTTGCGCGCCGTTCCGCACCGCCGATTCGATCTCGTCGGGCAGGTCCACGTTGCCCATGAGCGTGAAGCGTTCGCCGTCAGGCGTCACGGCTGGCTCATTCACGACCGTCTCGAGCTGCAGCTCGAAGCGGCGGCGGCGGCTGAGCCGGGTACGTGCCGCATCCAGCTCGTCCGCCGAGGGATCGAGCAGCACCGCGCCGCTCTGGCCATCGAGCAGCAGCATGTCACCGTTCCGGATCCGCGACATCGCGCCCGCGACGCCCATTACCGCGGGGATGCCCAGCGAATGCGCCAGGATCGCCGCATGCGAGGTGCGCGTGCCTTCTTCGCTCACCAGCCCCACGACGTGATCACGATCGAGCTGGACGGTGAGGCCAGGGGACAGTTCCTGGGCCACGATCACCACGTGCTGGTCGGTCTGCACCGCCCAGGGCTCGAGTTCCCGGCGCCCCGAGAGCCGGTAGAGCATCCGCATCTGGATGGCATGGAGATCGGGCAGGCGATCCCGCAGCTGGGCGCTGCCCGAGTTCTGGAACATCTGGCTCAGCTCGAGCGCCTTGAACTCGTAGGCCGTCTCCGCACTGAAGCGATTCTTCCGGATCACGGCTTCGACGGCGGCCAGGAAATCGGGATCCTGCACCATGAGTATCTGCGCGTCGAAGATGCGTGCTTCTTCCTCGCCGGCGCGTTCCAGTACCCGTTCCCGCAGGTGGCGCAGCTTCCCGCTCACGACCCGCACCGTTGCGTGAAGCCGGCGGACTTCATGCTCGACCTCGTCTGGTTCCACGGTCCGGTCGGGCACGTCCGGAAAGTCGAGGCGCACCACGAGCGCGGGCGCCCAGGCCGTCCCCGGCGACACCCCGATGCCACGCAGGAGCCGTTGCTCGGTCATGCCTCCCCGAATCCTCCCGCAATGAGCGCACAGAGCGCCGCGGCCGCCTCGCTTTCGCCGGGGCCGTCGGCGCGGATCCGCACCGTGCTGCCGAACTCCGCCGCCAGCATCATCACACCCATGATACTCTTGCCGTTGACCTCCATGCCGTCCTTCTCGAGCCGGATATCACAGGCAAACCCGGCGGCGGCCCGCACCAGCTGGGCGGCCGGCCGGGCATGCAGCCCCAGCTGGTTGACGATCTTTGCTTCACGCTCCGTCATGCAAGTATCCATCGAAGCAGCACTGCGCCCCCCATGGCTATGAGCGTGAAACGCGGCGCGGAATAGCGTGGGCCTGCGAGACGGCTCGCGGCGATGCCGGTGCCCGCGAGCAGGACCGTGCCGAGGACGGCACGCGATCCGAACGGGTGCAGCAGCCACTCCCCGACCAGCGGCGCGGCGATCCCGATGGCGAATCCGGCGGCCGGGCCCGCCCAGGCGACGAAGCGCGGGAGCTTCGAGGCGCCGATGGCCGCACCCACCTTCATTCCGGCGGCGAGGCCGGTCTCGAGCGTCCACCGCGCGACGTACAGCCGGATGGCATTGAACAGCACCAGGAAGGCCACGACCGCAAGCCAGGATGCGCCAAGGGCGATCGCGGCGAGCGAGGCACCCAGCAGCGCGGGGAGCAGCCCGGCCCAGAACAGCTGGTCGCCGAGCGCGCCCAGGGGACTGCAGAGCGCAGCCCGCAGCCGAATGATCTGCTCACTCGGAATTTCGTCGTATTCTGCGCGTGCCAGCGCGCCGAGAGCGAGCCCGGCCAGGTACGGATGACAGTTGAAGAACTGCGCCGATCGCATCGTGGCGGCGCGGAATCGCTCGGGGTCGCGGTCGCGCAGCGTCTGGAGCAGTGGCGCAGCCGCATAGCCCATCCCCACGCCCAGCATCCGCTCGTAGTTCCACGCTCCCTGCACGGCGAGCAGGCGACGGCGCGCCGACGCGGTGCCCTTCACGCCAGCCAGACCAGCAGGAGTCCCACCATCCC
>DASSHL010000275.1:0-6429 GCA_035692845.1 Gemmatimonadales bacterium | reverse complement strand
ATTTGCTGAGCTCGCTACCACCAGCTGTCACTCAATTCTTTCATGAGCTCGCTCTCTTGCCCCCCTTGTCTGCCAAGACACTCAAAACCCGTCGACCGCGGAGCGAAGCCTAGTATCAGGACGCACGAGGCAACCGATCGTTGATCTGGCAGGTATCGATGATCAGATTCCAAAATACGGAGAGGGTGCGACTGCGGCTTACGGCATAAAACCTAAGCTTTCCGGCTGGTTCTCCAGAACGACGGAGCCGGCCAAGAAACACGACGCGACCTCTGCGGTTGGTCTGCTCCGGCCTCAGCCAGCGCGGTATTTCCTGCAATCATCCGCCGAATGGCGACCGATCCGATGACCAAATCCACAAGGTCCGGGTCGAATTGCGTCCCGCGACACTTTTGAAGTTCAGCAATTACGATATCCAGCCCGAGCCGCTTTCGATACGGTCGATCCGTCGTCATCGCGTCCACGGTATCGCAGATCAGTATGATCCGCGAGCCCGTCGGAATGGATTTACCGGACAGGCCACTTGGATATCCTTGCCCGTCCCATCGCTCGTGATGATGCCTGACAGAATCTTGGACGAAGCCGCGGAACTTTGAAATTACGCCAACGAGCTCAGCGCTTCGAGTCGAGTGCGTCTGCATCAAGGCCGTCTCTTCAGGCGTTAGCCGGGCTTCCTTGCGCAGAAGCGGAGCGAACTCCTCGTGTATCTTTCCAACATCGTGCAGTAGTGCTGCTGTCTCCACCTGCTCCACTTCTCGTACAGACAGCCCCAGCTCCAGAGCGATAAGCCGAGCGGCCTCACTAACCCGAACCGAGTGACCCGAAGTATACGGGTCACGCGCTTCAATCGCCTTGACCATCAGCTGCAGGAGCTCCTGACCGCTATGCTGCAACTGGTGATAAAGCCCATATACGTATCGCACCATGATGATCGGCGGAATTACAAAAAACAGTCCGTACGGGCCAAACCCCCATTGGCGGAGAGCGTATGCATATGCCCAGGCAACACCCATTGCCATGACACTTGCACCAATGTCGTAGCCGAGGATTCCTCGCGTATTCAGGCTCCAGACATCTCTGAACTGCCGATCAGAACTGAATGCCACCGCAATACTTACTAGGGCAGAATTGATCAGGAAGTAGAGAGCCGCAAATACAAAGAAGAGCCCGACATCTCGCTGTACGTCCGTCACAAGCAGCGTGGAAAATCCACCGCCTAGGTACGCAGGGGGAACGGAGCCACCCATCGCACGATAAACAAGCAGAGAGATGGTGACAGACAGAACACGTTGGGCGACATTGAAGACGGTCTTCTTTCGCGCCGTACCTGACAGCGCGTGGTTAACACCGACAGATGCGCCGGCTACCACACCTCCCCAAAATGCGCCGAACAACATGGCGCTTGAGATGTGCATGACGAACGAGACCGATCCGCGAGCGGAGACTCGAAGCGGGATGCCTGTCTTATCCAGAAGGAATGCAATTAGAATAAAAATCCCGACTTCCCAGTAGCCTGGAAACGTCGGAGCGACCGCGTAGGATATGATCATTGAACCGGAAGCCGCGATCACGGCTGCCAGCACCAGGAGATCGACCTTCGAGTCGCGTAACATAGAGGAGTAGGGTGGGGACCCTTTATGGCTTAGACCCAGTCCTGGCCGTCAGCCATGAACAGCTTCGCGACGAATGCAACCATCGCCGACACAACGTCGATAAGCAACATGAGCGTCACCCCCCCTCGGGTACTATCCGATTAAATGCTGGGAAGTGGCTGCCTCGCTATGGCATGCCAGACGCTCCGCTTGTCCTTCGTCCGCTCGATTCCGCTTTGACCGTGCCCGGTCTGGTCCCCGACCCGTTTTTTCCTTTCGTCAGCCTGCGCGTGAACCTGACGCCCGCACCCGATTACAACCTCAATCGGGCCGGCGCATCTCCGTCCACCGATTCGTGGCATCCAGCACTGCAAAGACCGCCGCCCGCTCGGCGCTTTCCTTGATCTCCGCCGACCCGGTCAGCAACAGCGAATCCCGCCCGCCCAGCCCCTGCACCCCCACGAAGGCAAACTGCCGCTCGAACGCCTCCACGATGCGCGCCCCTTCCAGGCCGAGCGCCACCGATGCACTCACGTCCGCCAGCAACCGGTCCAGGACCGTGACTGCCGCCTTGGCCGCAGCTTCCACCCGGCTCCTCGGCGTGTCACTCGACTCCTCCGACGCCATTTCTGTCTGGCCCCGGTAACTGAGCGTCACCTGGATTCCGATGCGGTGGGGCCGCTGTCCTGGCGCCACCGTCAGGTTCTCGAAAAGCACCGCACGGCGGAGCGCCTGCTCCCGCACCGCCGTCTGTTCCAGCGCCTCCATCGGCTTGACGTCTGCCGTCTGCGCCACGCTGATCTTCCGATGATCCACCCGGAGGCCCAGCTGCGCCAGCAGTGCCGATTCGATGTTCCGCACCAGCTGCTTGGGCTGCAAGCCCGATTGCGCCAGCACGTGGACTTCACTCACCTCACCCAGCGGGGTGGTCACCACCCGCGCCGAGAGGATTCCCTCGAGACTGGTGAGCAGGTTCTCGGCCCGGCGTACCCCCCACGGATCGGGAATGGCGTCGTTCGGCGCCTTCCCCGGATTGGTGGTGGTACCCTGGTGCTTGGCTGAGTATGGACCTGTCACTGAGACTCCGTATTCGGGTGAACTTCGTCGTCGGTCGTCGGTCTTCTGTCGTCGGTCTTCAGGTCATGCTCTGCCGACGACTGACGACCGATGACCGACGACCATTACCTGACCGACGACCATCATGCTACCACGTTACGGCCTGCCGCCTTGGCCCGATAGAGCGCGCGGTCGGCGGTGACCAGCAGGTCACCTTCGCCGGGCTGCTTCGGGTCGAACTCGGCGATGCCGCAGCTCACCGTGATGAGCCCCGATTCATAGCCCAGCCGGCGCCCCACGCCCTCGATCCCGGCCCGTAGCGCCTCGGCCACACGTGTGGCACCGGCCAGGTCGGTGCGGGTCAGGATGACGACAAACTCGTCGCCTCCGTAGCGGGCAGCCACGTCCGAGGCACGCACGGCGTTACGAATCTCCGCCGAGGCGGCCCGCAGGATCTCGTTGCCGGCCTCGTGCCCATACGTGTCGTTCACCTGCTTGAATCGGTCGAGATCCAGGAATAATACAGCAAAGGTCTCGCCATTCCGGCGGGAACGCTCGATTTCGAAGGAGAGCCGGTCCCGGAGAACGCGGTAAGTGGATAGCCCCGTAAGGAGATCCACCGCTGCAGCCTTCTGGGCGTCCTCGGCCCGGCGCTCCTGGAACGGCAGGCATTGGCGCAGCGTGGCCCGGCCGGCCGCCGCGGTCTCGGCAAATTTTTGACAGGTGTCAAATCCGCATGCACCGCAATCCCAGGGCCGACCGTTGGGTCCCAGCCCGATTTCCTTGAGGATGGCGGCAACCGTTTCGTGGTCCGGCTCCATCCGTTCGGGCTGGATCTGGAAGATGGCGCCCACGCTGGCCACCACGGTGCGGTCGAGCACCGGCGTCGGCGCCCGGGGCGGTTCGGTGCTCGCGATGAGCGCCCGGCGCCAGAAGAGCTGGTCCTTGGGGCCAGCCAGCGGGTGGTCGAGCAACCCCTCGTAGGAGAGGATGTCCACGAAGCCCAGGTCCATCCGGTCGACGGTCACCGCGCGGGCAATGGCAGGCAGCTGGTCGAGGCCCCGCACCAGACGGAACCGGGCGCTCGCCTGCTTGAACTCCTCCAGCAACTCGAGCGGCATGCCGCCCGCCGCGCTCTGGTGCCGGCGCCGTTCTTCCGGCACCCGGCTGAACCAGGTGGGCTGCGCCAGGATGTTGACGCCGCGGGCCCGCAGCACCTCCTCGAGATCACCAAAGGTGATGGCGGCGTCGAGGTCGGGTGCGCCTTCGCTGGCGTTCACTCCCGCATGGACGATCCGAAGTCCCGGCCCGAACCGCACCCGGAGGTGCCGGGCTTCGGCCACCGGCGGCGTGGTGACGGGTGCCAGGTAAGGGATAAGCTCGGGGAACTGGGCTCGCACCGTGTCCACCACCACCGGGTCGGTGGAGCGAATCAGGGTACCCCACGGCTCCTCGCGCCAGAGCTTGAGGTACTCGGTGGCCACGAGCTCGTCGCCGATGACGCCGCGGGTGACGGTCCGGAACCCCGCCTCATAGCAGGCGTTGACCACCTGCTCGGGCGTGGCGGGATAGAAATGGGCCGCCATTTCCGGGCTCAGGATCAGGATCCCGTCGCCCTGCGAGGCAATGGCAAGGGCACGGCCCACCTCGCCGTTCACCCGTACCGCATCGTGGGGGCAGACGGCGTAGCACTGGCCACAACGGATGCACAGCTCGTCCACCACCTGCAACAGCGGAGCCTCACCGGCGACCGCGATGGCGTCGGTGGGGCAGTCACGTACGCATGCCAAGCATGCGACACACGATTCCGCGTCGATGACGAAGTGCAAGAAGCTGTCGCCCTGGTTATCGAAAAGGGTGGTTGCCAATATGTGCGGCCGGCTTAAAGAAAGTCAAGAGGTGAGCGGTCGCAAACCGTAGCAAGATCGCAACTTAGCCGTCGAGATGCTGCATCATGGAACCGGCGAGGGCGGGGCTAAATCATTCCAGCGAATAGGCTTTGATCTTCCGGTACAGAGTTCGCTCCCCGATCCCCAGCTGTTCGGCCGCCTTTCGGCGGTTTCCCCGGGCCTCCCGGAGCGCCGCCCCGATGGCAGCCTTCTCGACCTCCTCCATGGTCATCCCCGAGCGGTAGACCACGTCCTCATCGGTGTCCCGTTCCGCAATCTGCGAGAGATCTCCCACGATGGGGCTATCTGAAAGCTCGATGACCCGGACCCGGGGCGGCCCGTCATCCATGCGGCGTCGCAGTTCCTCAACCTGGAGCCGGAGATCCACCAGGTTCCGGAGGATGAACTCCAGTTCCTGGCTCCCGATCCCGTTCTCGCGGGCCACCGGTGCCACCCGGACCGGCAGGAGCCCGGGCCCATCGGCGACGTCGGCCGGGATGTCGCTGGCCCGGATCTCAGTCCCGGGCGCCAGCACCACCATGCTCTCGATCAGGTTGCGGAGCTGGCGGACGTTGCCGGGCCAGGGGGCGTTGACAAGGCGCTCCATCGCCTCGGGCGCGATTCCCCGAAAGGTTCGATCGTGGATCCGCGCGAATTCCCGGGTGAACCGCCGCACCAGGAGCGGGATGTCGCCCCGGCGCTCCCGAAGCGGAGGGAGGTAGATGTTGAGGACGTTGAGCCGGTAATAGAGATCGTCGCGAAATTCGCCGACGGAGACCAGGTCGCGGAGGTTACGGTTGGTCGCGGCCACCACCCGCACGTCCACCCTGATCGGCTGGGTGCCGCCCAGCCGGAAGAAAGTGCGGGTCTCCAGCACTCGGAGCAGCTTCACCTGGACGCTGAAGGGGATCTCGCCGATTTCGTCGAGGAAGAGCGTGCCGCCGTCCGCCAGCTCGAAGCGGCCGAGGCGGCGTTCGGCCGCGCCGGTGAAGGCGCCCTTCTCGTGGCCGAAGAGTTCGCTCTCGAGCAGGGTCTCCGGCAGTGCCGCGCAGTTGACCGCGAGGAACACCTTGCCGCGGCGGGGCGAGAGATCGTGGATGCCCTTGGCGACCAGCTCCTTGCCGGTGCCGCTTTCGCCCTGGATGAGCACGGTGCTGGTGACCGGCGCCATCTGCTCGATCTTGACCAGCACTTCCTGGATCGCTTCGCTCTCGCCGGCAATGCCGGTGCGCTCCTGCAGCTGGCGGCGCTCGATCAAGCGGCGCGCGAGCTCGGTCAGGTCGGCGGCGGCAGCCGGCTTGGTCATGACCTCCGTTGCGCCGATCCGTCCCACTCTCTCTGCGCGCTCGGAATCAGTGGGCTCAAGCAGGGCGAGCGTGGACGCTTCAGCTTCGCGTGCGAGCGCCATGAGATGGCGTGCCGGCGGCTCATAGACGGCACCGGAGAGGATCACCAGCTCGGGCCGCTCGCGCCGCAGCACGCCGGGCGCGTCGTCCATGGAGCTCACCATCGCGGTGCTGAACCCCGCCGCCTCCAACGCGGCATTGGCGCGGACGGCGGTCTCGAGATCGTCCATGGTGATGAGGATCTGGCTGGCCATGGGGGAAAGTAGGCGGGAAGGCGGGAGGACGGGAAGACGGGATGAGCCACTGGTCTTCAGCTTTCAGCCTTCAGCTTTCACCCTTCAATGCCCGCCGCCTGGCTCCCCGCGCACCAACCCCACCGCATGCTCCAGCAACGGCTCGAGCACAGCGAGGCCGTCGCGCACGCCGTTGGGGCTGCCGGGAAGATTGATGATCAGCGTCCGGCCACGCACACCGGCGACGCCGCGTGAGAGCACGGCATGCGGCACTCTGGAATAATTGGTGAGACGAAGCGCCTCGGCGATGCCG
>DASSHL010000274.1:0-7065 GCA_035692845.1 Gemmatimonadales bacterium | reverse complement strand
CTCACGACGCGCGACGCGAGCGTGCCGGCCGGCCGGCTGGCGGTAATTGCCGAGCGGGCTGGTGCCGCGGCGCGCCGATGGCTGGAGCGCGTCTCGTGACCGATGTGCGCACGACGCTCGACCGGGTGAGCGCCATCCGTGGCGTGCGTGGCGCCATGCTCGTCTCGGCGGTGGATGGACTCGTGATTGCGGACTCGTTGATGGATGGCGTGGACGGGCAGGCGGTAGCGGCGCTGGCGTCGAGCCTGGTGGGCCGGCTCAGCCGAGCCACGAGCGCCGCGGGCATGGCAGCGCCAGCGATCGTACACCTCCGCGCCGAGCAGGGATCGGTCCTCGCGGTCCCTGCCGGGGCGGATGTCCTCGTCGTGGCCGTCACCGGAGCCGATGCCAATCTCGGGCTGGCTCGCCTCGAAATGCTCGACGTGGCGCGAGGCCTCGCCTGATGCGGACGCTGGAGCCGTGGGTAGGCCCGCCGCTGGATGCCTTTCTTTCCGAGTCGTCCGCACGGCTGGTGCTGCTGATGACATCAGCCGGTCAGGTCGTGGCACAGCATGGCTTCGCCCGTTCGCTGGATGTGATGGCGGCTTCGGCGCTGGGCGCGGGCATCGTCGCGTCCACGGCCGAGGTAGCCCGGCTCATGGGCGAGCCGGAATTCGGGGCGCTGGTGCACCAGGGCGCGGGGCACGGCCTGTTCATCTCGTCGTTCGACACGCCGCGCGGCCGCTGGATTGCGCTCGTGGTCTTCGGAGAGGACACCACCGTCGGACTGGTGCAGCTTTTCTTCGGTCGTCTCTGCGCCGACCTGCGAGCCGCAGCCCCCCCGGACCAGCCGCGCGGACCCGTGCTCGCCGAGAATTTCGAACATGACCTCAACGCCAGCCTGCACGCGCTGTTCGGACGCTGACCATGTCGCTCGTCAACTTCACGACCCGCGAGATCACGTGCAAGATCGTCTACTACGGGCCCGGTCGCTCAGGCAAGACGACGAACCTGCAGTATGTCTTTGGCCGGGTGCCGGAGTCGCGGCGCGGGCGGATGGTGTCGCTGGCCACGCATGGCGATCGCACCCTCTTCTTCGACTTCCTGCCGATTGACCTGGGTTCCATCAGCGGTTTCACCACGCGGTTCCAGCTTTACACCGTGCCGGGCCAGAGCTACTACAACTCGACCCGGAAGCTCGTGCTGCAGGGCTCCGACGGCGTGGTCTTCGTGGCGGACAGCCAGGCCGCACGGTTCGACGAAAACCTGGAGAGCCTCCAGAACCTTCAGGAAAACCTGCTGGAGCAGGGCGTGGACATCCGCCAGCTGCCGGTGGTCATGCAGTACAACAAGCAGGACCTGCCGGGCGACCTGGTGCTCTCCCGCGAGGCGCTCGATGACGCGCTGAACTTCCGTGAGGTGCAGAGCTTCGCCGCTGATGCGCTCCACGGCAGCGGCGTGTTCGAGACGCTCAAGGGAATATCCGAGCAGGTGCTGCGACGGCTGGCTGCGGGGAGTGCAGTCGGATGACCGCGGAGCTGCCGCCGCAGTTCCGCTTCGAGGAGCTGGTCGTTGGCGCGTCGAACCGGCTCGCCGTCACCGCCGCGCGCGCGGTGGCGGAATCGCCGGGTAGCGTGTACAACCCGCTCTTCCTGTATTCCCGTCCGGGGCTCGGAAAGACCCACCTCCTCGCGGCGGTCGGGCATGCGGCACGCGCCATCGATAGTCGCCTCGTGGTCGAGTATCTCACCCTCGACGAATTCGTGGAGTCGGTGCACGCAGCGATCGCCGCAGGCCAGGGTGACGCACATCGCCGCCGGTTCCTCGACGTGAACCTGCTGCTGCTCGATGATGTCCAGTTCCTGGCCGGCCGCCGGGAGATGCAGGCGGAGCTCCTCCGTGTGAGCGACGCCATGCAGGCGGCAGGACGCCAGATCGTGCTGGCCAGCGACCGGCCACCGGGTGACATCCCGTCGCTCGACGAGCGGCTCGCCCGGCGATTGGGTGGTGGGCTGGTGGTGGACATCGGCACACCCGATTTCGAGACCCGCGCGGCCATTCTCCGCCGGCGGGCTGACCAGCGCCAGCTCAACCTGGCCGCCGGTGTCATCGAAGCCATGGCCGAGCCGGAGATGGAAAGCGTCCGCGAACTGCTCGGTGTGCTCAACCGGGTTATCGCACTGCAGGCGGTGAGCGACGCCCCGGTCACACCAGACGAGGCTCGGGCAGCGGCCATACAGGCGGGCGCGACCTTGCGCGCGGCCGCGGCGCCGATGCCTGCCACCCAGCCCACCGCCGTGCCAGCCGGCGGTGCGGTAGATGAGTTCACCGATTTTCTCCAGGACGTCATGGCCACCGTCAGCGAACAGGTGGAATCGTGGCGAAGCCGGATCGCGGAAGCGATGCTCCGCTGGCAGGGTGAGGGTTACGCCGTCAGCCGTCTTGCCGCACTCCTCGAAGCGGATCCGGCGCACGATCCCGCCGCTGATCTGGCGGCTTTCGAGCGTGATGTGCTCCGGCTCAGGCAACTGCAGGCCGAGATCGAGCCCCTCGCGCCAGACCTGGCGGACGCCGCTGTCCTGCATGATCCCGATCAGCTGGCGGCCGCCGAGGCACTGCGGGAGCAGGCCGAAGCGGGGAGCGAGCCGCTGCCTGGTCCCTCGCCGCACTGGAGCATGGACACGTTCATCGAGGGGAAGGGGAACCGTGTGGCGGTGCGCGCTGCGCGCGCCGTCATCGAGGAACAGGGTACGCGCTACAATCCGCTCGTTATCGTCGGGGCTGCCGGCAACGGCAAGACGCATTTCCTGCACGCCATCGGCAACCTGCTCGCGGCCGGCGGCCATCGGGTAGGGTGCACCAGCACACATGCGTTCGTCGACGAGCTCATTGCCGCCATCGAGCAGGAGCGCGTACCGCGCTGGCGCGCCCGCTGGCGCCGGCCTGACGTGCTGCTGCTGGACGACATCCAGTTGCTCGCAGGCAAGGAGCGCTCACAGGAGGAATTGTTCCTGCTGTTCAACGAGTACCAGGAACAGCAGCGGCAGATGGTCTTCACCAGCGCCCTGCCGCTGGCGAAGCTCGAGGGGATCGAGTCCCGGCTGCTCACCCGGTTCGAGGGCGGCCTCGTGGTAGAACTGCCCGCCCCGGATCGCGAATTGCGCCAGCGCACCATCGAACGGCTGCTGGCTGCCCGACTCGAAGTGGTCGATCCCGAACTCGCCAGTTACGTGGCGTCGCGTCCGGCGGAGTCGATGCGCGCGACACTGGGGCTGGTGCAGCGCGTGCTGCATGACGCGGAGGCGCGGAACACGCCGCCGACCGCGACGGCGGCTCGCGATGCACTGGAGGGGAGCAACGGCAGGCCCGCGACGCGACGCACCTCCCAGCCCCGTCCCAGTGGCGTGGTCCCCAGCGGGGCCGGCGCCATGCGGAACCAGGAGAAGATGATCTGGAGCTGGCCGGACCTGTCGTCGCGCCTCATCGAGGAGTGGCGCTGATGGCCATCAAGGGCAGCCTCTCCGAAGCGAGCCTTCCCGACGTGATCCAGCTCCTCGCACTGGGGCGGCGTTCCGGCTGCCTCGCCGTCGCCGATCGGCAGAACTTCGGCTACATCTATTTCGAGGATGGGCGCATCATCTTCGCGTCCATCGTGAATCGTCGCGACCGTCTCGGCGATCTCCTGGTCCGCAACGGCAAGCTCTCGGCGGACCTGCTGGCCAAGGCCGTCGACATGCAGGCGGCGAGCCCGGAGCGCCGCATCGGCCAGATCCTCCTCGAACTTGATGCCATCACGCCTGACGCCCTGCGGGAGTTCGTGGCACTCCAGATCGAGGAGGCCGTGTACTTCCTGTTCACGTGGACCAGCGGAACGTTCAATTTCGAGGCTGGTGTCCGGCCGGAAGAGCAGGACCTGCTGGTCTCGATCAATCCGGAGAGCCTGCTTCTTGAAGGGGCCCGGCGGGTCGACGAGTGGAGCCTGATCGCCAAGAAGGTTCCATCGTTCGACCTCATCTTCACGGCTGATCCCTCCCGTATCGCTGGCAGCGACGTGACGCTGAGCTCAGTGCAGGAGCGCATCCTGCCGCTGCTCGATGGCACGCGCGATGTCCAGCAGGTGATGGAAGAATCCGGGATGGTGGAGTTCCAGGTGGGCCAGGCCATCTTCGGCCTGCTGTCCGCCGGGTTTGCCCATCGCACGGGCTCATCAAAGGTCTCCTCGGCGCCGCGAGCCAGCGATTCGCGCGTCGAGGAACATCGAAACCTGGGGATCGCCTTTTTCCGGACCGGCATGCTGGACGAGGCCGAGCGGGAATTCCGCCGCGTCGCCGACCTGCGCCCCAGCGAGGCCGCGGCACCCTTTCATCTCGGGCTTATCGCCTCACGCCAGGCTCGCTGGAGTGAGGCGGCTGACGCCTTCCGCACCTGCCTCGAGAAGGGCGGCCCGCGTCCTGTGGTGCTGCACAACCTTGGCGTCGCGCTGGAACAGCTGGGCCAGCTCGACGAGGCGGAGCGTGCAATGGCGGACGCCGCGAGCCGTGCGCGCGACGACGCGCGCATCCAGATGGGCTGGGGACTGGTTGCCCTGAAGCGGGGCGACGACGGCGCGGCCGCCAGCCGGCTCGCGCGTGCACGCGAACTGCTCGGTGATCGGCAGGCTCCTGCCATCTGGTACTGGGCCAGCGCGCTCGCTGCGGCGGCCGCTGACCGACCCGACATCGCGCGCACCGTGGCAGCTGAAGGTGTGAAGGCGCATCCCGCGAGTGCCACGCTGCGCAACAACCTCGCGGTGCTGCTCGAACACGCCGGCGATGCCGCCGGCGCCGAGCTGCTGCTGCGCGCGGCGCTGGCGGACGAGCCCGGCGTGCCACAGGTCTCCAAGAACCTGGGCGATCTCTGCTACCGAAGCGGCCGCTACGATGAGGCCGCCAGCATGTTCGAGCGCGCGGCCAAGCTCGATACGGCGCTTGGCGACGACCTGTATTTCAAGCTCGGCAATATCGCGTTCAAGCGACGGGACACCGTACAGGCGCGGCAGTACTGGGAGCGCGCCGCGGAGCTGAATCCAGCCCATCAACTGGCCCGTGCCAACCTCGACATGCTGGACGCCGCCTCGTGAGCATGGACGACGCCGCCTTCGCCCGGCTTATCGGCAGCGTGTCCGGCGCAGTCGGCATGACGCTCGATGCCTACAAGGACAAGTGCATCCGGCGGCGGGTCGCGGTACGCATGCGTGCGTGCGGCGCGCGCAGCTACGACGAGTACCGGGACATGGTGGAGCGCACGCCCGGTGAGCTTGACCGGCTGCGCGATGCGCTGACCATCAACGTCACCCGCTTCTACCGGAACCCGGAAACGTGGAATGCGCTGGCAGGGAACTTTCTGCCCGAAGTGTGGGAGCGCAACGAGGGCCGCCTGCTCGCGTGGAGCGCCGGTTGTGCTTCGGGCGACGAGCCCTACACCATGGCCATGCTCATCGCCGAGCAGTGCCGCACAGCCCGGCGTCCGGACTGGTTGGGTCGCGCGATGATCCATGCGACCGATGTGGACCGTGCATCGCTGGAGCGCGCCAGGAATGGGGTATATCGGGACGAGGCTTTCCAGGATCTTCCCCTCTCCCTGCGCGAGCGGTACACCGAGGCCACGGGAGCCGGGCGGGCAATCGTGCCGGTCCTTCGCGACCGCGTCCTCATCTCGGAGCTGGACCTTAGCGGCAGCCGCCCACGCGCCCCGCGCTACCAGCTCATTGTCTGCCGCAATGTCGTCATCTACTTCGACCGGCCGCTGCAGGAGCGGGTGTTCGCGATGTTTGCCGAGCACCTGTCGAGTGATGGACTGCTGGTGCTGGGCAAGGTGGAGACCTTGCTGGGCCCGGCGCGTGACCTCATGGACCTGGTGGACGTCCGCGAGCGGATCTACCGGAGGCGCCCGTGAGCGACGTCCTCGTGCGCGTCGCAGATCTGCGGGTTGGCCGGATCGACGATGAGCTGGTGACCATCGGCCTGGGGAGTTGCGTCGCAATCATCCTGCACGACGCCGATGCCCGCGTCGGTGGGCTTGCGCACGTGCTGCTGCCGTCGCCCGCGCTCAGCCGCCCCAACGACGATCGGCCTGGCAAGGTGCCCCAGACTGCGGTCCCCGAACTGCTGAGCCAGATGCGGGCCCTCGGTGCGCGCTCCAACCGCGTGACGGCCCGGCTCGTGGGTGGCGCGAGCATGTTCGCCTCGCTCAATGCCCCGGGCACCATCCAGATGGGCGAGCGGAACGTGGTAGCGTCGCGGCAGGTGCTGGCTCAGCATGGCCTCGCTATCACTGGCGAGGCAGTCGGCGGGGACTACGGGCGGACGGTGCGGCTGCACACATCCGATGGCCGGGTGGAAATTTCCTCGGTGTTGCATGGGACCGCTGAACTCTGAACCCGCGACGGTCCTCGTGGCCGACGACAGCCCCTTCTTCCGCCGGCTGCTCTCCGACGTGGTGAACGGGTCGGGTGACTTTCAGGTCTGCGCCACCGCACGCAATGGGCTGGATGCGCTGGAAAAGGTCCATGCCCTAGCGCCCGATTTCATACTGATGGACCTGGAGATGCCCGAGCTCGATGGCCTCGCCGCCATCGGTTACATCATGTCGGAGTCGCCCCGGCCCATCGTGGTGGTAAGCGCGTACGCGGGTTCCGGGACGGCGGCAGCCATTCGCGCACTCGAACTCGGCGCCGTGGACCTCGTCGCCAAGGATGAGGACCGTTCCGCCGAAGCCATCGCGCGATTTCGCCAGCGGGTGCTCACGGCGCTCCGTGCCGCCCGCGAAGCCGACATCCACCGGCTGCCCGTGCTCGCGCGTCCGTTGCGCGCTGCACCGCCGCCCGCGGCATTCGTGGCGCTCCCGGGGCGCGCCCGGTTCGCCGTGGGCATTGCGGCATCAACGGGCGGGCCCCGCGCCTTGGCGGAAATTGTTCCGCGCCTGGCTACCGGGCGCCAGGCCGCGGTGCTCATCGTCCAGCACATGCCGCCCAAGTTCACGCGTAGCCTGGCCGAGCGACTTGCGGTGCAGAGCCGCTATGCGGTCGTGGAGGCGGAGCAGGGAACG
>DASSHL010000273.1:0-6932 GCA_035692845.1 Gemmatimonadales bacterium | reverse complement strand
TCCTGTTCGGCGTACCAGGCGTCATCGGGCTTTCGTTCACGCCGCTTGGCAAGGCGGTCACGGAGCGGATCCGGCACGGTGTTCAGCCTCGCCTGGTTGAATCGGATCCAGCAGTCTACGAGGAACTGGACAGCCTGCGTCAGGAAGTCACCGAGCTCGCCGAGCGGCTGGACTTCGCCGAACGCCTCCTGGCGAAGCAGGGTGAGGTGCGAGAAGTGGGAAGCGGGGAATGAGGAGCTAGGGGCAAGGGGCTGGGGGTGTGAGGCTACGGGGACCCGCGACTCACGACTCACGACTCACGACCCGCAGGAGGCTGATGCATGAACGAATTTCGCGATGTCGTGATGATTCTCCTGCTGCTGCTCGGCGGAATCGGTATCCCCATGGGCCTCTATCTCGCTTTTCGGGCTGCCATGGCGACAATCAAGGGCATGGAAGCAGACGCGGCCGGGAAACGAGGGCTCGACCCGGGCCAGATGGCACAGCTGGAGCAGCGGCTTGCAGAGCTCGAAGAGCGGCTCGACTTCACGGAGCGAGTACTGGCGGAGAAGACGGTTGGACGGCTGGACGGGTAGACAACGGTCTACGGTCTACGGTAGACCGCCCAGACCGGCAGCCAGCAGCCGTCGACCGTTGACCGTCGACCGTTGAGCAGGAGGGAGCACCGGTGAGCAAGGACAAACAGGAATGGATCGGGTCCGCGTTCGTCGGGATTGGCTTGGGCGCCCTGGGGCTCTTCGGGGCGCTGGCTGCCGCGTCGGCCTCGCTCGGTCCAGTGGCCGTGCCGATCTGGGCCATTGCGGCGTTCATTATGGTGCGCCTGCTCCGGTCACCGCTGGCGAAGGGTTTTGCCGAGCGGCTTTCGGGCAGAGCTGCTGACGCGGACATTCCGGAACTGCCCGAGTTGTACGCCGAACTCGACGAGCTGCGCGCTCGGCTGACTGACATGGAAGAGCGGCAGGATTTCGCCGAGCGGCTCCTGGCAAAGTCTGAGGGGATGGCAGTGACATCCCGTGAAGGGAACGCATGATGCTCCAGATTGCGCCGCCGGCGCCGCCCATACCGCCCGACCTGTCGCAGGTGTTCGTGCAGGGCGGCGGGCCGCCGCCGTGGGTCTTCGCTATCCCCATCATGGCGATCATCGTGACGGGGATCGTGCTATTCCCGCTGCTGCGCGCGCTGGCCCGCCGGATCGAGAACAAGGTGAGTGGCGGCGTGCAGGAAGAATTGGACGAGCTGCGGAGCCGCATCATGACGCTCGAGGAACAGGCCATGCGCGTGCCCGAGTTGGAAGAACGGGTGGATTTCGCCGAGCGCCTGCTTGCCAACGCGCGAGAATCCGATCGGCTGCGGGAGGGCTGAGCCATGACGGATGACGGTGATGGCAGCGCGCTGACGATGCTGTGGGTGGTGTCGCTCGTCGCGCTCGCAGGCTTCGGGGTTCTGTGTCTCGCGGCCGTCGATCCCACCCACGGTGCATCCATGGCGTTCGGACCTGGAGGGCTGGTCATCGGCGCACTGCTCGCTACGGTCTGGCAGATGCGGAAGCGGCGCAGGCCGCGGAGGTCGGCGCAGTCTGAAGTGACGATGCTGATGGATCGCTTGCAGGTGCTCGAGCAGGACCAGCAGCGCATGGCGGAGCTGGAAGAGCGGGTCGACTTTGCCGAGCGGATGCTGGCGCGGGCGCAGGACGACGCGGCGCTGCCCGACCTCCGGCGCAATGGACCGCACTCATGAGCTGGCGCAGCGTGCTCGGGCTGGATGGCGTCGAGTTCGTCATCTTCTGGGCCGTGTCCATCATGGTGTCGCTGACGCTCGGCGTCCTTGCGGACTCACCGGAGCTCACGTTTCTCCTGCTGGCGGTGGCCGGCGTCGCCTATGCCGTCCTCCGGCGGCGCGCCCTCAGGAACCTGCCGGACCAGGTCACCGGCCAGCTTGGCAACCTCGTTGCGCAGTTGCAGGACGACCAGCAGGCGTCCGCCGAGTATTTCGAGCGCAAGATCGCCGAACTGGAAGAGCGACTGGATTTTACGGAGCGCCTGCTGGCGCGAGGGCAGGACGAGCGGCTGAAGGCAGAGAACTAGTCAACGGTTAATGGTCAACGGTCGACCGTAGACCGTCGACCGTTGACAGCTGGACTTTCAACGGAGCCTACAATGGTCACACGAGAAGACATCCAGTCCTGGCTCGACCGGCTGGATGGCGGCGGGCTGCATATCGAGGAGCCGGAGCGGAATCTCTGGATTGCCGTCAACGGCGATGGCGCCGAAGTGGTGCTGAACTATGCCGAGCCCGTCATTATCCTGCGGGTGCGGGTGATGGAGGCGCCGGCCGACGAGAGCCGCCGGGCGGAGCTCTTCCGTGAGCTGCTCACGCTCAACGCCCATGACCTCGTGCACGGATCCTACGGACTCGAGGGTGACCATGTCGTCCTCACCGATACGCTTGAGCTCGAGGACCTCGACTACTCCGAATTCGAAGCCAGCTTCGATTCGATGACCCTTGCCCTGGCGTCGCACATGTCTGCGCTGGCGCCCTACCGAGACAGGTGAGAGACGACGATGGGAATCTTTGACCGCTTCTCGACGCTGCTCCGGTCGAACATCAACGACCTCATCTCCCGGGCCGAAAATCCCGAGAAGATGCTGAACCAGCTGATCACCGACATGCGGACGCAGCTGGCCAAGGCCAAGACCCAGGTGGCCGGCGCCATTGCGGACGAGAAGAAGCTGGAATCCGATGCCCAGGCCATGAAGAAGCAGGCCGAGGAATGGGAGCGGCGTGCCATGCTGGCGGTGCAGGAGGGACGGGACGACCTCGCCAAGCAGGCGCTCACGCGCTACAACGAGAATCTTCAGGGCGCCCAGCAGCTGCACGAGACCTGGGTCAAGTCGAAGCAGGAGACCGAGGCGCTCAAGCTCTCGCTCCGGCAGCTGAACGACAAGATCGAGGAAGCCAAGCGCAAGAAGAACATCCTGGTGGCGCGGGCCCGTCGGGCCGAGGCACAGCAGCGCATCCAGCAGACCATGGCCGGGATGACCGACAAGAGCGCGTTCGAATCGTTCGAGCGGATGGCCGAGAAGATCGAGTCGAACGAGCGAAAGGCCATCGCCGCCGCCGAGCTGCACGAGGAGTTCACCGGCGACTCGCTGGCCCGCCAGTTCGAGGTACTGGAGTACCACGGCAACGCCGACCAGCAGCTCCTGGAACTGAAGCAGAAGATGGGCCTCCTGGGCGCGGGCTCCGGCAAGGATGCCAAGCGACTGGGCAAGGGCGCGGAGGACGTGCAGGATGCGGAGGTGGAGGAAGAGAGCTAAGGGCTGAGCGCTGAGAGCTGAGAGCCGGGGACGTGTTATTATTCGCGCTTCCCGGCTCTCTCGTACTCTCAGCTCTCAGCCCTTAGCTCTCAGCCACCAGCCCTATGCCCTCTCCTCGTTTCCTCATTCTCGCCGACGGCGACTTCAGTCCGATGACGTCGAAGACCGCCAATTCCATTATCCGCTTCCAGCCGGATCGGGTGGTGGCCGTGCTGGACAGCACCCGCGCCGGCCAGACGGTACAGCAGGTGCTCGGTTTTGGCGGCGATACTCCTGTGGTTGGCTCCATGCTGGAAGGTCTTCAGCGGAAGCCGACGGCGGTGCTGATCGGCATTGCTCCGCAGGGCGGACGCCTGCCCGACGCGTGGCGAAGCTGGCTCGCCGACGCGCTCGACGCTGGCTGCGATATCTGGAGTGGTCTCCACACTTTTCTCTCTGATGATCCGCTGCTGGTCGAGCGTGCACGCGCCAATGATTGCCGGTTGCTCGACCTGCGGCGTCCGCCTGCTGACCTGCCGGTCGCAAGCGGTGCCGCCAAGCAGACCGGAGCCTTCCGGGTGCTGACGGTCGGGACCGACTGCAACGTGGGCAAGATGACGGCCCAGCTGGAGCTGGTGAAATCGCTCAACGCGCGGGGCGTTCCCACCCGCTTCGTTCCCACCGGTCAGACCGGCATCATGATCGAGGGTTGGGGCATTGCCGTGGATGCGGTGGTGGCTGATTTCATCTCGGGCGCCGCCGAGCGGATTACGCTCGAGGGCGCGCGCGATGCCGACATCGTGCTGGTGGAGGGGCAGGGCAGCATCAACCACCCCGGCTACTCCGGTGTGACGCTGGGGCTGCTCCACGGCAGTTGTCCCGACGCCATGATCCTGTGCCATCAGTCGACCCGGCAGTTCATTGGCGACTACCGCCATGCATCCTGGCTCAGGATGCCGCCGCTCTCCGAATACGTGCGCCTGTACGAGAGCATCGCGGCCGCGGTGCACCCGTCGCGCGTGGTGGGTATCGCACTTAATACCTACGACCTCGACGAGGCGGCGGCTCGGAGTGCGTGCGAGGCGGCGGCCCGCGAAACGGGCCTGCCCGCGACCGACCCGGTGCGGTTCGATGACGCGCCGCTGGTCGATGCCATCCTCGGGGCCCGGGAGACGAGGGTGAAGCTGGCGAGCTAGGGGGCTGAAGGCTTAAAGCTGAAGGCTTGGGGCGGCGGGATTAGCTTTGCCTACCTTCCCGTCTTCCCGTCTTCCCGTCTTCCCGTCTTCCCGCCTTCTTTCGCTCCCTCTCGCGCTGAACCGGTTGCGGTTCGGTTGAGTCCGGCTCGTAGCTTGGGAGCATGTGCCTTCGCCCACTGCCTCCCGACGTCCCGCTCGTCACCGCCCTCGCGCTGGCAGTCCCTGATCGCATCTGCGACGTGTGGCTCGAGTCTGGCCGCGCCGGCCCGCCTTTCCCAGTGCGGATTGCCTCCACTGGCGGCTGGCGCACCCTGGTGCTCGGCGCGGACCTGGGCGCGCTGCTCGACGTCGTCGAGCTGGCCGTTGTGAACGCCGGTTCAGGTCCGGTGCTGCTGGGGGCGCCAGAGCTCCGCGCCCGTCGCGCGATCGACCTCGATGACGGTGTGCACGTCCGCTGCATCGCGCTGGATGGTCGGCCGCCCGAGGAGATCCTCGCGGTCTCGCGTCCCGTGTCCCGCAGCCAGATCCGCTATCTCGGTTGACCTCCCCAACAGGCACTCCGTAGCTTTCGGCCCTTCGCCACTCTTCCGGGCCGGTCAGGGAGTCGCCGTGTTGCCGTCAGTATTGCTGTTGCCGCAGTGGGTAGAAAATCTTGCCGGAGTGTTCGGCACCGACGGAACAGTCATCCTCACGAATGCGGTCCGGATCGTGGGAATCTGGCTGCTGGCCTGGCTGGCTCTCGCGCTGGTCCGGCTGGTCGCGGCGCGCATCGAGGCGGCGGTCAACGACCAGAACGACAGTTACACGACCGCGCGCGAGAAGCGCGGCCGCACCATCTCGCTCTTGGTGCGCGGGGTCGGACGCGTGGTCGTCTTCGTGGGCGCGGTGCTGCTCACACTGAATATCTTCATGAATATCGCGCCCATCCTGGGCGCCACGGCCATCCTTGGCCTCGCCGTCTCCTTTGGCGCCCAGAGTCTCGTCAAGGACGTGATCACTGGTTTCTTCATGCTGCTGGAGGACCAGTTTGGCGTGGGAGACGTGATCGAGGCAGCCGGCAAGAGCGGCTCGGTCGAGTCGCTGTCGTTGCGCGTAGTCAAGCTCCGGGGACTCGACGGTACCTTGCATATCATACCCAACGGCGAGATCACCTCGGTCAGCAACATGACCCGGGGCTGGTCACGCGCGGTGCTGGAAATCGGCGTGAGCTACGACGCGGATCTCGACAAGGCACTGGCCGCCTTCCGGGACGAGGCCCGCATCTTTTCGGAGCGACCCGAGTGGCAGGCCAAGCTGGATGCCCCGCTCGAGGTGCCTGGAATCGAGAAGCTGGCAGCCGATTCAGTGGTGATCCGCGTGCTGGCACAGACCCGCCCCGGCCTGCAGTGGGACGTGGCGCGCGCCTTCCGGCTCGCGATCAAGAAGCGGCTTGACGAGGAAGGCATCGATATTCCGTTCCCCCAGCAGACGGTGCACCTCCGGGTGGGATCTCCCGCTGATGAACTGGCCCGCGCCGCCGAGCAGGTGGCCCGGGGCGTCCGCAAGGCAGACAAGCCATGAATCTCCGGCTCTTCAATACGATGTCGCGCGCGGTGGAATCGTTCGTCCCGATCGAGCCGGGACGGGTGGCGCTCTATGCCTGTGGCCCGACGGTCTACAACTACGCGCACATCGGGAATTTCCGGACCTTCCTGTTCGAGGACCTGCTGCGCCGCTGGCTGGAAGCGAGCGGACTCGACGTCTTCTTCGTCATGAACCTCACCGACGTGGACGACAAGACGATCAAGGGCGCGGGACAGGCAGGCGCGCCGCTCCGGCAGTATGTGGAACGCTATATCACGGCCTTTCACGACGACCGCCACTACCTCCGTGTCCGTGACGCCTCGGTCTACTCGCGCGCCACCGACTACATCGCGCCGATGATCACGCTGGTGCAGCGGCTGCTCGACAAGGGTATCGCCTACCAGGGCGACGATGGCTCGGTCTATTTCGCGATCGCCCGCTTTCCGGCGTACGGGAAGCTTTCCCGTCTCGATACTCGTGAGCTGAAGAGCGGCGCCAGCGAGCGGGTCTCGACCGACGAGTATGCCAAGGAGGACGCGCGCGACTTCGTGCTCTGGAAGGCTGCTCGCCCCGAGGACGAGGCGGTGGGTGCGGTGTGGGAGGCGCCCTTCGGGCGCGGCCGCCCAGGATGGCACCTCGAGTGCTCGGCGATGTCGCTGAGTCTCATCAAGGAAAAGTGGAATCGCGACGTGCTCGACATTCATGCGGGCGGGGTGGACCTGATCTTCCCGCATCATGAAGACGAGATTGCGCAGAGCTGCGCCTTCACCGGCGAGAGCCGGTTTGCCAACGTGTGGATGCACGGCGAGTTCCTGACGCTCTCCGGCACCAAGATGTCCAAGCGCTACGGCAACATCCTCACGGCACGCGACCTCAA
>DASSHL010000272.1:0-4414 GCA_035692845.1 Gemmatimonadales bacterium | reverse complement strand
CACCTCGTCCCGGCTGCGTTCCGCGCTCCAGCCCAGCTCGGCGGCCATCAGCTGTGCCACGCGTTCCGTTGCTCGCAGGCCGTGGTCGCGCGTCTCGTGATACAGATGCAGGCGCCGCACCATCACATCCCCCACGGTAAGCGCCATTTCGCGGCGCACCGCGTGCAGGACTTCGGCCTCGATGGCGGGATGGGTCGGGTGCAGCCGGTCGAACAAGGTCCGGTTCTTCATGCCAAGGTTATGGATGCCGGCGCATTCGGTGCCGTAGCGATCCACCAGCCGGTCGCTCACCGCGCTCGGAAGCCCCAGTGGTGCGCCGCGGGCGCGGAACGGTTCAAGATCCGCGGCGTTGCCGCCCGGCAGCGGAATGACATCGGTGAGCGCACGGCCGAGCTTGCGCTTGAGTCGTGCGGCCACGAGATCCACCGCTTCGGCTGCCATGGCGCGGTAGGTCGTGAGCTTCCCGCCCGCGATGGTGATCATCCCGCGAGTTCCTTCCACCAGCGCATGTTCCCGTGAGATCGCTGAGGGCGTCTGGCTTCCGTCCTGGGCCAGGAGGGGTCGCAAGCCGGCCCAGGTGGAGCGCACGTCATCTTCGGTGAGCCGCGCCGCGGGAAAGAGCGCGTTGGCGGATCGCAGGAGATACACCACGTCATTGCGTGTCGCCGCGACCGCAGAGGGGTCGGCGGCGTAATCGGTGTCGGTGGTGCCGATGTAGGTGAGATCGTTCCACGGCAGGATGAACATGACCCGGCCGTCGATCGGGCTCAGGAAGGTGATGGCATGCCGGTGGCCCACCCGCTCCCGCGGCACCACTACGTGAGTACCGCGCGTCAGCCGCAACATCGGCGCGGCCGATGGATCTTCCAGCTGGCGAAGCTGGTCGGTCCACGGTCCGGTGGCGTTGAGGACGAGAGTCGCCCGCACCTCGCGCCGCGCGCCGCTCAACTGGTCCTCGAGCGATGCGCCACTCAGCCGGCCGCCGCCGTCCAGCAATCCGGTCACGCGCGTGTGGGTCAGGGCCGTCGCGCCATGGTCCACCGCCGAGCGCGCCGTGGCGATCACCAGCCGGGCATCATCACACTGGGCATCGCCATACAGCGCGCCACCGGTGAGTGCGCGCTCGCGCAGGAGCGGCTCACGCTGCAGCACGCCGCGCTTGCCCAGTATCCGGGGCCGGCGCACATTCCGGAATCCGGCCAGCAGCTCGTAGGCGACGAGCCCGGCACCCAGCTTCCAGCGGGGAAGCCGGTCGCCCTCGTGCAGCGGAAAGATGAAGGGAATGGACCGCACCAGGTGCGGCGCAATACGCAGCAGGATGGCGCGCTCGTGGAGTGCCTCGCGCACCAGCGAAATGTTGCCCTGCTCCAGGTACCGGAGCCCGCCATGGATGAGGCGGCTTGAGCGCGAGCTGGTACCGGCCGCGAGGTCCTCGGCTTCCACCAGCACGGTACTGATGCCACGCATCGCCGCATCACGGGCAATGCCGGCGCCGGTGATGCCGCCACCGATCACCAGCAGGTCCAGGGCCGAATCGTCGAGGTCGCTCAGTCTCAAGTATCTTGCTCCAGTGATCACCCATTTGTCGCCAGGATAGCCGCGCATGCACGGATCCCGCCGAGTCGCCATCGTTGCCGGCCTTCGCACCCCGTTCGCCCGGGCGAACACGGTGCTCAAGGACGTGGATGGCGTGGACCTGGCCCGTCATGTCGCGCGTGAACTGCTCTACCGCACCGAACTCGAGGGCCACCTTGTGGACGAGGTGATCTGGGGCCAGGTGGTGCCGTCGCCCCTCACACCCAACGTGGCGCGGGAAGTCAGCCTCCTGCCGCAGTTCCCGCCCTCAGTCCCCGCCTATACGCTCAATCGCGCCTGTGCGTCCGGTGCGCAGGCGGTCCAGAACGCCGCTGACCAGATCGCCGTGGGCCATGCCGACATCATCCTGGCCGGCGGCGTGGAATCGCTGAGCAATGTGCCCATCCTTCACTCCCGTCGCATGAGTGGCCTGCTGGTGGAAGCAAGCAAGGCCCGCTCGCTTGGTGGCCGGCTCAAGGTGCTGAGCCGCATCCGTCCGCGCGACCTGGTGCCGGTGTCGCCGGCCATCGCCGAGCCCTCCACCGGCGAGACCATGGGCCAGAGCGCCGAGAAGATGGCCAAGGAGAATCATATCAGCAGGGAGGCGCAGGACCGTATCGCGCTCATGAGCCACCAGCGCGCGGCGGCGGCCACTGCTGACGGCCGGATGACGGCGGAAATCGCACCCTGGTTCGGCGGACGCGGCATGGATGAGCCGGTCACCACCGACAATGGCATCCGTACCGACACATCGCTCGAGAAGCTCGCGGCGCTCAAGCCGGTCTTCGATCGCCGCTATGGCTCGATCACCGCCGGTAACTCGTCGCCGCTTACCGATGGTGCTGCCTGCGTGCTCCTCATGGCCGAGGACAAGGCCCACGCGCTGGGCTATGAGCCGCTCGCCTTCATCAGGAGCTACGCGGTGGCCGCGGTGGATCCTGGCTGGCAGCTGCTCATGGGGCCGGCGCTGGCCGTGCCGCGCGCCCTCGCGCGCGCAGGCCTCGCCTGGAACGATATCGGTGTGCTCGAAATCCACGAAGCATTTGCTGCGCAGGTGCTCTCCAACGAACAGGCGTGGGGATCCGCCGAGTGGGCGTCACGGCTGGGACTGCCAGGACCGGTGGGGCAGGTGGACTGGGAGCGAACCAACCTCATGGGCGGATCGATTGCCGTGGGGCATCCGTTCGGCGCCACCGGCTGCCGCATCATCACCACGCTCGCGCACGAGATGGGGCGGCGTGATGCCCAGTTCGGGATGCTCTCCATCTGCGCCCAGGGCGGCATGGGGTACGCCATGGTGCTGGAGCGCGACTGACATGACAGCCTTCAGCTCCCGGATCGAGAACGGCACCGCCGTGGTCACGTTCGACCTGCCCGGCTCGCCGATCAACACGCTGGGCAGCGCCGTGAGCGCGGAATTCACCGCGCTGCTCGAGCGGCTGCTGCGCGACAACGGCGTGCGCGCGATCGTCCTGATCTCGGGCAAGCCGGACAATTTCATCGCCGGCGCCGACATCGAGGAATTCGTGGCCCTCGATTCCGAAGACGAGGCGACGACACTGAGTGGCGAAGCCCAGGCGGTGATGGATCGCGTCGCCCTTTCGCCCAAGCCCATTGTCGCCGCCATTCACGGCGCCTGCCTGGGCGGTGGATTCGAGCTCGCGCTGGCATGCCAGTGGCGCATCGCCACCGATCACCCGAAGACCCAGATCGGCCTGCCGGAAACCCAGCTGGGCATCATCCCTGGCGCGGGCGGCACCCAGCGCCTGCCGCGGCTCATCGGCGTCCGTGCGGCGCTCGATATCATCCTGGCCGGGAAGAGTGACACGGCGGCACGCGCCTTCCGGCGCGGCATGATCGACGAGCTCGTACCGCCCAGCATCCTGCTCGACACGGCGTTGCGCGCGGCCGACCGCCTGATCATGCTGGGGCCGGCGCGACGCGCGCGGATGGGCGGCATCCCTGCGCTGCTGCTCGACCGCAACCCCATAGGCCGCCGGCTGGTGTACAACAAGGCGAGGCAGCAACTCCTCAGGAAGACCGGCGGCAACTATCCGGCACCGGTGGCGGCGCTGGAAGTGGTGCAGACCGGCCTTGAGCGCGGCATGCAGCGGGGGCTGCGCGCCGAACGCGAGGCGTTCGGGAAGCTGGCGGTGAGCGAGGTCTCGCGCCGCCTGGTGGAAATCTTCTTTGCCACGACGGCGCTCAAGAAGGACGACGGGGTGCCCCCGGGCACGGTCGGCGAAGTGGCGCCGGTCAGGCGCATTGCCGTCGTCGGAGCCGGCTTCATGGGCGCCGCGATTGCCGGGACCGCCGTGGTGAAGGCGCGCGTCGAGGCACGCCTCAAGGATGCCGATCTTGCCCGCGTGGGACGGGGCATGCGAGGCGCGCTCCGCATTCTCGACGAGCAGCTCAAGCGCCGGCGCATCAGCAGGCCGGAACGTGCCCGCCTCGCGAGCCTCGTCTCCGGCGCCGCCGACTTCAGCGGATTCCGCCGGGCCGACCTGGTCATCGAAGCAGTGTTCGAGGACCTGCAGGTGAAGCGCGACGTGCTGGCCGACGTGGAGACGGTGGTCACGCCTGACACCATCTTCGCGAGCAACACATCCACCATTCCCATCGCGGAAATCGCCGAGGGGGCCCAGCGCCCGCAGAACGTGCTCGGCATGCACTTCTTCTCTCCGGTGGAGAAGATGCCGCTGCTCGAGGTGATCCCTCACGCGGGTACGGCGCCGGAGTGCATCGTCCGGGCGGTGCGGTTCGGCCGCAAGATGGGGAAGACGGTCATCGTCGTGGCCGACCATCCGGGCTTCTGGGTCAACCGCATCCTGCTGCCCTA
>DASSHL010000271.1:0-4959 GCA_035692845.1 Gemmatimonadales bacterium | reverse complement strand
ACCGCCTCCGCCACCGCCGCGATCGTCAGCGGCGAGCATCCCTCCGTCCGGTTGTTCACGATCACGAAACCGGGCACTCCCAGCTCCACGATAGTCTCCACCAGCCGCACCAGGTCAGCCCGTAGTCCCGGATTGGGTTCCCGGATCCGGTCGAACGGCGCAAAGGTTTCCACCGACGTTGTGTAGGACATGCCGGGCGGCTGCAGTGCCCGGCACACCACGAATGGTGCCAGCGCAGCCACGCCCTGGTCCAGCTGTTCGCCGATCGTCGGCATGCGAGCCCAGGAATTGACGACGTGCGCCACACCGTGGCCGCGGAGCACTTCGAGGTAGGCCGGCGTGAGATAATCGGGATCGCGCAGTTCCACCGCATAGGCCGCGTCCGGCGGAAGCAGCTCCAGAAACCGGTCCAGCTGCTCGGTGAACAGCTCCGGCGTCATGCCGGAGTGCCGGCCGAAGGGTGAGAACTCGAAGACGAAGGGCCCCGTGTGCCGGCTGAACGTTTCCCGGTACGGACCATAAACGGCATCCACGAACAGTGCAGCGTTCAGGAAGTTCTCGTTCGCCTCTCCCGCCCGCCGCTTGTCCTGTCCCCTGGTCCACGTGTGGACCGTCAGCTCCTGCCAGACCTTGCTGACACACTCGAAGCCCGCAGGGAGCTGCTCCGAGTAGCGCTCGAGTGTGTGCGCTGACGGCGGTGCGTAAAAGGCGGAGTCAATGCCGACCGTGCGGAAGAGCGGCCACCGGGCGCATTCGCCCAGGAGCGCCGTCGAGGCATCCTTGCGCGGATACGGGCCTTCGTAAACCAGCCCGGCCCAGCCGGGATAGGTCCACGAGGACGGGCCGAAGCGGACCTGGGGTGGGAGGCGCTTCGCGAGATCATGAAGGGCGCCGGTGGTCGGTCGCCGGTCGTCGGGCATCAGTCGACCGACGACTGACGACTGACGATCTTGTACACTCCTCCATCCGCACTCATGACATACAACTCACCCTTGGCGTCCTCACCGAAGCTCGGCACATTGCCGCCGGGGGCCAGTGACGGCCAGCTGCGCTGTTCCGTTGCTGCTCCGTTTACATAGCGAAAGCTGCGCACCCACCCGCTGCAGAAGTCGGCGTAGAAGTACGTCCCCTGCAGGGACGAGATGGCATCGCCGCGATAGGCGTAGCCTCCAGTGACGGAACATCCATCGGCGTGGGTGTACTGCGTCGCCGGCAGCACCAGCCCGCTCCGGTCACAGCTGCCCGACGAGAAGCAGGAGTTGCCTTCCATGATGTTCCATCCATAATTGGCGCCCCGGCCGCCAGCGCCATCAGCGGGCGAGACATCGACTTCCTCGATCTCATTCTGGCCGACATCGGCGATGTAGAGATCGCCATTGCTGCGATCGAAGCTGAAGCGCCAGGGATTCCGGAGCCCGATACTCCAGACCTCGCCGCGGGCGCCGGAGCTGTCGGCCCAGGGATTATCGGGCGGGATGGCGTAGCCTGTGTCCGCACTGACATCGAGCCGGAGCAGGGAGCCCAGCAGGTCGCCGGCATTCTGGCCGTGTCCCTGGGGATCACCGCCAGAGCCGCCGTCGCCCATCCCGACGTAGAGGTAGCCATCCGGCCCGAAGGCGAGCTGGCCGCCGTTGTGGTTACTGTAGGGCTGCTCGACCGTGAGCAGGATATGTGCGCTCGCCGGGTCCGCCGCGTTGGCATCACTGCTCACATGATACTGCACGATCCGCGTGTCACCGTTGCTGTCGGTGTAATCCACGAAGAAGCGGCCATTGCCGTGATAGTCGGGATGAAAGGCGAGGCCGAGCAGGCCCTGCTCGCTGCCGCCTGACACCAGCGAGGAAATATCGAGGAAGGGCGCGGGACGCAACGCACCGTTCTCGACGATCCTGATGCGCCCGCCCTTTTCCACTATGAAGAGGCGATCGTCGCCCGGAGGCGCGGTGAGATACAGCGGAAAGGCCAGGCCATCGGCAACCTGCTCGAGCGCGAGCGCCGACGTGTCAGCTGGTGGCTGGTCTGATGGCGCACCGTTCCCGTTCGAGCAGGCGGCGAGGAACAGCGACATGCTGGCAGCAAGAGACCCGAAGAGCGAAGACAGCATGCAAACTCCCGGCTGGTTCTGCCCCAATATTACCGGATTCCCGGGCTCACGGCACTCGCCCTGAGAGACGCGTTGGCCCAGATTGCATCCATGACAGCATCTGTGAAGGAGGCGCCCAGCATGCGCGAGGTCCACTACGCCGGCGCCGGTGGCCCCGATGTGATCGAGTTGCGCGACGTGCCGGTTCCCGAGCCTGGCGAGCATCAGGTGCGCGTGCGCGTAGCGGCGTCAGCGCTCAATCGCGCCGACCTCCTGCAACGACAGGGACACTATCCTGCTCCGGCGGGCTGGCCCGCCGACGTGCCTGGCCTGGAATTTTCCGGCGTCGTGGATGTCACGGGACCCGAAGTGACTCGCTGGCAGCCGGGTGACCGGGTCATGGGGCTTGTCGGTGGCGGCGCGCAGGCCGAACTGGTGCTGACCCACGAAGCCGAGCTCCTGCCAGTACCCGACAGCATGGACCTGGTCGATGCCGCTGCGGTGCCGGAGGCCTTCCTCACCGCATTCGACGCGTTGCGCATCCGGGCTCGGCTGCAGGCCGGCGAGCGGCTGCTCATTCACGCGGTCGGAAGCGGGGTCGGCACGGCGGCGGTCCAGCTCGCCAAGCTTGCCGGCGC
Organism: Gemmatimonadales bacterium; assembly: GCA_035692845.1. Classification (GTDB taxonomy): domain Bacteria; phylum Gemmatimonadota; class Gemmatimonadetes; order Gemmatimonadales; family GWC2-71-9; genus CAMLHP01. Next base: position 2,238 of record DASSHL010000271.1, on the reverse strand, counting down.
CACCGTGGTCGGCACGTCGCGCACGCCGGAAAAACTCAAGCGTGCGTCACAGCTGGGTCTCGACCTGGGTGTCAACACTGCTGAGCGACCGTTTCGGGATGCGATGCGCGAACCGGTGGACGTGGTGCTCGATGTGCTGGGGGGACCGGCGCTGGCCGACAATCTTGCGGTGCTTGCACCCCGCGGCCGGCTGATCCTGGTGGGATTTCTTCAGGGGAGCGAGGCCGACGTATCGCTCGAGCCGGTGCTCCGGAAGCGGCTCGAGGTGATTGGCACCGTCATGCGAACACGCTCGCACGCGGAGCGAGCCGAGCTGGTGCGCTCCTTTGCCGATGCGGTGCTGCCAGCGCTCTGGGATGGCCGGCTCGCGCCGGTGGTCGACAGCCGGTTTCCGATGGAGGACGTCGCCGCCGCGCATGCGCGGATGGCAAGCAATGCCGGGTTTGGGAAGGTGCTTGTAACGATAGACGGACAGGCGGACAGTGGGCTCCGCAGTAGCAGTAATCTCAAAAGGCCCTTGTAGGGGCGGCCTGCGGCCGCCCCACCGCGTCAGACGCCTGACGCCTGACGTCCGGCGAAGACACTGGCCTGTTCAACGGCCTCGCCCAGGGTATCGCACCAGATCGCGTCCGGAACTTCGTGTGTCCACGTGTCCCACAGTGCTCGCACCTTGCCGAACTGGCTGTCCATCACGCAGTGCGGCAACCCCAGCAGGGTCGCGAGCACATGGCCATGCAGTCGGTCGGTAATCACGACGCGGCCGCTTCCCAGCATCTCCACACCGTACTGCAGGCGACGGCGAGCCGCGCTCCGAAAGAGGCGGTGACGGCTGGAGCCGTTCACCGCTGTCCAGAGCTTCGGGCGCTGGTGCAGGGTGGCCATCAGCCTGAGCGCCAGTCCACCCGGCTGGCCAACCCAGTCCACCTGCTTCACCCAGGCTGGCACCGTGTCGAGCGGCAACCCCTGGGACTCCTGATCGGTGCGCGCCAGCAGGACCGCGTCATGGGTCGGCGTCAGCCGCAGGTCGAGCATGCCCATGGTCATGCCGAGGTCGGGGCAGAGATGCGTTGATACGCCGAAGACTTCTGCGCGCGCGAATGAGCGTTCGGAGCGCACCAGGATGGTGAGATCGCGGTGCGCGCCGAACACGCGCCGGGCGCGGTCAAGTGCCTGGGGCGAGCTGAATTCCACGGACTGCGGCAGCTGGACGATTCGGTTGGCGGGGAAATCGCGGATGACCTGCTCGCGAAACTCCTGGTGGGCCGGCCAGAGGTCTCCCAGGTTGCCGCCGCCCTGGATGCAGATGACACCATCGCCCACGGCCCGCGCCATCTCGTCGCGCCGGTACGTGCGCTGGCTCGCGACATAAGCCGGGGCATCCACGCCGAGTAATTCCAGCGCCTTGAGACTGCCGAGCCAGATCAGGCTGTCGCCGACGTTTGTGTAGTCCGGGAAATCGACCAGTGCGATGCGGCGCGATTCGCCGATCAGCGGTCGCAATGTGCCGAGCACCAGCCCGCTCATGCGGGACAGGAACTGCGTCGTGCGGGCTCGAAGATCCATGGTGAAATGTGGCAGGGCGACGCTGCGGCGATGGTGATGGGTCTCACAGGGAGGTCGAGGAGTCGAGATGGACGAGAGGTCGAGCGTCCTGGCATCTCGATCATCTCGACCCCTCGTTCCTACATCAGCTCCATCTGCGTCCCACCAACCGTTTCATTTTCACCCTCCAGAAACCGATGCTCACCCGAGGTGAAGCCGTACTGGGCCTTGAGCCGGGCGAGACGCTGGCGCAATGCCTCGCGATACGCCTCGGGGGCGTGATCGTGCCGGGCGTACGCCCGCCGGTAGCGGCTGGCGAGTTCTGGAAACTCGCGCTCCAGGTGAGGAAGAAAGGTGCGGCGCGCGGCGGGCCCGAGCCGCAACGAGGAGCCGCCGGCAAAGCCCGCACCTGCCGCTCGTGCAGCCTGGAGCAGCAGCGCGAGATCTCGCGCCGAGTCGGTGATGCCCGGAATGACTGGCGCGATCAGGACCCCGGCGTCGAGTCCCGCCTGGCGGAGCCGTGCCAGTGCACGAAGCCGGGCCGACGGAATGGCGGTGCGGGCCTCGAGCCGGCGGGCCAGCGCGTGGTGCACCGTCGCGATGGAGACATACACCCGTACGGCGTTACGACCAGCGAGCTGGCTCAGCAGCGCCGTATCTCGCAGCACCAGCGGCGACTTGGTGATGATTTCGATG
>DASSHL010000270.1:0-2253 GCA_035692845.1 Gemmatimonadales bacterium | reverse complement strand
CTGCAGACGTTGGGGTGTTCCAGTGCGGCAGCGGCGCGCGCTTCCACCAGGAATCGCTCGCGCGAATCCTCGTGGGCATTCAGGTACGGCGGGAGAAACTTGAGCGCCACGGTGCGGCCGAGGCGGGTGTCATCGGCGCGGTAGACGGTGCCCATGCCGCCCGTCCCCAGGATGCCGGTGAGGCGGTAGTGGTGAATCTGCTCCCCGACCGAAGGCGACACCACGGTGGCAGCCAGGCCGGTAAAGAACGTCTCGGCGGCTTCGCGATGTTCGAGCAGGGAACGCAGTTCCTGCAGCCGCGCCGCGTCGTTGCCGCAGGCCGCCTCGAGGAAAGCCATGCGGTCCGGCGGTGCCAGCTGCAGGGCGCGCTCGTAGAGCTCCTCGAGCCGGCCGGCGATCCCGTCCGATTGAGCGTCCGTCTCAGCCTCGCTCACTCCACCTCCTGCCCGGCGCGGGTCTTGAGGTCGCGATAGAGCCACGCCTGCGCCATGCTCCAGCCGCGCTTCACCGTGGCGGGTGAAACATTGAGCGCCTCGGCGGTGTCGTCCACTGTCATGCCGCCGAAGAAACGGCATTCGACAATCCGCATCTGCCGGTGATTGACTTCGTCCAGGCGGTGCAGTGCGTCATCGAGTGCCACCAGGATGTCGTCGCGGAAGTCGGCGGACGAGCGAGCCTCGAGCAGTGCCGCCTCGATCTCGTGCAGGGGCACATGCGGCGAGCGGCCGCCGCGCTTGGCGGCGTGCTTCCGCTTGGAGTAATCGATCAGGATCTGCCGCATGGCGGCCGCCGCGACGCTCAGAAAGTGGGCCCGGTTCTGCCAGTTGGGGGCAGACTGGCCGGCGAGGCGGAACCAGGCTTCGTGCACCAGCGCGGTCGTGTTGAGGGTCTCGTCGCCGTCCCACCGGTTCCGCTGCTTGCCGGCAAGCCGGTGCAGCTCGTCGTACACCTGTGGCAACAGGTCGTCGAAGGCGGAGTGGTTACCGGCCCTCAACTCCTCGAGGAGGTGGCTTACGGAAGGGGATGATTGAGGCATCGGCAGCTGGCGGTCGAAGGGCGCCGTTCTGACACCATTATACCGCTGATTTCGGGGATGCGCATCTGGGACGAGGGACGAGGGACGAGGGACGAGGGTCTTGGTCGTGGGCCACAAGTCGTAGGTCGTGTAGGCACGACTCATGACTCACGACTCATGACCGATCAAAGGCCTGTCCGCTTCTCCAGGTGCTCCGGGTATCGCTCGCCCGCGATGGGAATGTGCGACGATGCCTCGTCAATGTCGCGCAGGTCCTCCGGCGTCAGCTCCAGGGCGCTGGCACCGATATTTTCGTCGAGCCGCTCGGGTCTGGTGGTACCCGGAATCGGCACGATCCACGGCCGCTGGGCCAGGAGCCACGCCAGCGCCACCTGTGCTGGCGTTGCCTGCCGGCGCCTGCCGATGCGGCTCAGCAGGTCGACCACCACCTGGTTGGCCTTCCGATGTTCCGGCGTAAAGCGCGGGAGGATGTTCCGGAAATCGGAACTGTCGAACGTGGTTCGCTCGTCAATCTTGCCCGTGAGGTACCCTCGACCGAGCGGGCTGAACGGGACGAACCCAATACCCAGCTCCTCCAGCAGCGGCAGGATTTCCTGCTCCGGCTGGCGCCACCAGATCGAATACTCGCTCTGGAGTGCCGTCACCGGCTGGACCGCATGCGCCCTGCGGATGGTCTCGGCGCCGGCTTCCGACAGCCCGAAGTGTCGCACCTTTCCTTCCTGAATCAGTTCCTTCACCGCGCCCGCCACATCCTCGATGGGGACGTCGGGGTCCACCCGGTGCTGATAGAAGAGATCAATCGTCCCGGTCCGGAGGCGCTTGAGCGAGGCGTGCGCCACGTCGCGGATGTGCTCCGGCCGGCTGTTCACGCCATCCCGTTCCGCATGGGGCCAGACCTGAAAGCCGAACTTGGTGGCGATCACCACCTGATCGCGAACTGGCGCCAGCGCTTCGCCCACCAGCTCCTCGTTGGTGAACGGACCGTAAATCTCGGCGGTGTCGAAGAGCGTAATACCGCGGTCCACTGCCTCCCGGAGCAGCGCGATCATCTGCTGCCGGTCCTTGGGTGGGCCGTAGCCGTGGCTCATGCCCATGCAGCCGAGGCCAAGAGCGGAGACCGTGAGGCCGCTCTGGCCGAGGGTGCGATGGGGCATAATGGGGAACTGTTTCACGGCTTCTCCGCGTGTATCATTGCGCGCAACTCTCGCTTGATCGTC
>DASSHL010000269.1:0-8905 GCA_035692845.1 Gemmatimonadales bacterium | reverse complement strand
TTCCCCAGGAGCTGTTCCAGGGCGGGCGCCGCGTCGGCGCTCTCGATATTCCCGAGCGCGCCAGCGGCGGCCCAGCGCACCCCGGCTTCACGGTCGTGCAGCAGCGGAATGAGTGCCCGAACGGCACGCGCATCCTCGATTTCGCCAAGAGCCCAGGCGGCGGTCATGCGCACGCGAGGCGAGGCATGATCGAGCAGCCCTTGCAGCGGCGACACCGACTGGTGGTCCTCCAGCTCGCCCAGCGTCCACGCCGCCATCGCGACCAGCGCCGGGTCATCGTCGCCGAGCAAGCGCTCGACACGTGGCCGCAGGGAGGGACGCTCGTCATGGCCGATGGCAAGCAGCGCCGCTTCGCGCACGCGAGCGGCGGGATCGTCCAGCAGCTGGCCCAGCGCCTGGTCGGGGATGGTCGAGCCACCCAGCATCCTGGCCGCGGTGCGGCGGACGCATGGATCGTCGCTCGACAGCCGGGCGACGAGCTGGCGAATGGCGGCAGGATCGCGGACCTGTCCCGAGATGGAATCCTTCGCGGCGCGGACGCCGGGCTTCGCGTCGCTCAATTCGCCGATGCCCCATTCGCCGCTGCTGTTCCAGAAGTTGCCGATCTGGTCGCTCAGCATCTCGCAGACCGCCGGATCGGTTCGGGACATGGCGTCCAGCAGCATGGCGACGCGCGCCGAGTCAGGTCCCGGTCGACTGTCGTCACGGGTCCTGGCCGCAGCGGCCACTGTCACGTTGCCGTGCGTTGATGTCAGCATGCCCGTCGCGGTCGCGGCCGATCCCGCGCCGATCACCCCGGCAAGGAGCAGCAGCGCGCGCATTATTGGTCGCCATCCTCACCGAAATATTCGACGGCGATCCGGCGCACATCGGCATCTGCATTGGTGAGTGCTCGGCGTAACGCTGCGTGGCTCTCGGGCGTACGAACCTGCGCCAGCGCCTCTGCCGCCGCCTGGCGCACATCACCACTTGGATCATCGAGTAGGCGGATAAGCTCCGCGGTCTTGGTGGTAACGCGACGCTCGCTGATGTACTCCACGCTCGCCTGGCGCACGTTCTCGTCCGAGTCCTGCAGCAGCTTGTCAAGCGACGCATCGGGAATGGAGCCACCCAGCTGCGCGAGCGCCTGCACCGCAGCCTGGCGCACATCGGCGTCCCGGTCACCGAGTGCAGGCATGATGGTGCCGGCAGCGGACGGGTCGCCCATCTCCTGGACGGCCTCGATAGCGCTCTGGCGCACGTCCGCATCGGCATCAGAAACCAGAGCAGTGATGGCCGGCAACGCCGCCTTGGCGCGCATGCTCATCAGGATCTGGACGGCCCGCTCCCGCATGTCGGCATCGGTGGACGCCAGCATGCGCTGCACCGGCGCCTCGGGCACACCACGTTCAAACTGCGAGAGCGCATCGAGGGCGGCCTCCTGGACGCGCAGCTGGGGGTCGTCCAGCGCGTTGACCAGCCCGGGAATGGCCATCGCATTGCCGATCTGTCCCAGGGCATTCGCCGCGGCCTGCCGCACGTCGGCATCCTCATCCTTCAGGCGCTCGATGAGCGCGCGTACCACGGCGGTATCACTCGCGAGCGCCGAGGCCTTGCCCCCAAGTGCCCGGTTGACGATGGCGGACAGATTGAGGTCGGTGACCACGTTCGTGTTGATGGTGGTCGAGACTCGAGAGTCGAGGGGCGAGGGACGGGCTCGCGGTTCGGGAGACGGCGCGGGTTCCGTGTCCTGAGTCTCGAGTCTCATGTCCGGCGTGCTGTCCTGAGCGCTCTGCGCTGAGCGCTCGACGCTGAGCGTTTCAAGTCCCGAGTCCCGCGTCTCGAGTCCCGCCTCAACCGTTGACCGTTGACCGTCGACCGTTGACGCCCGCTGCACCGGAACGGTCGCGCCGATCAGCAGCGCCGCGCCGGCCAGTGCGAAGGCGTAGGAGGCGCTTTGCGCGCGCGTCGGGCCGCGGCGGCGAAGCTCGGGATTCAGGATGGCAAGCATGCGTCCCTCGAATTCCTTCCGGTGCGCCATGGCGAGCGCCACCGATGGGGTGTTGTGGTCGCGTACACAGGTCACGATATCCAGCAGGTGCTCCGCGTAGTCGCTCGGCCGTGCGCCGAAGGTGAGCGCCAGGTCGTCGCAGGCCTGCTCGCTTTCGGCGCGGAGACGACGGGCCGCTGTCCACACCAGCGGATGGAACCAATAGAGCGCGCACGCGATGCGGCCGAGGGTGTGACCGATCAGGTCGCGCCGGCGCACATGGCCAAGCTCATGCACCAGCACGGCGCTCCGGCGACCAGCGGTCCAGTCATCGCTCTCCGCCGGGAGAACGATGGTAGGCGTCACCAGTCCGGCAGCGAACGGCATCTTCACGTCGTCGCTTCGCAACAGTCGCGGTGCGGCATCGAGTCCCAGCCGGTCAGCAATCTCGTAGAGCGGCGTCTGCCAGCGCGCATCATCGAGCGGCTGCGCACGCCGGACGATGCGGCGAACGGCAATCGCACCGGCGAGAAGGCGGATAGCGAGCGCAGCGGCGATGAGGGCCCAAACACCAAAGAGGATGGGCATGATCGGCATGATGGGCGGCATGGGCTGGATGGACGAGTCCACCGGAGCAGATCCGGTTGACAGCGGCGCAGACGGAACGGCCGGAGTCTTTCCCGCGTCCAGCTTGCCCATCCCGCCCATCTTGCCCATCCCGCCCATCTCGCTCGCCTGCGGCAACACCGCCACCTCCAGCGGGGCCCACGCAGCCACGGCCGGCAGGACGAGCAGTGCACCCAGCGAGAGCAACCAGACGAGATGACGTGAGCCCGCTGATGCGCGCTGCATGGCCAGCGTCGCGCAGAGCGCGATGAGCAGCACGCAGGTGATCTTGAGCAGGATTACGAAAATGGAGAGTGCCATGGTGCCCCCTATTTCTCGCTCAGGCGTGCACGACGAATCTTCTGGCGGAGCCGCTCGACTTCGGCAGCGTCCATATCGGCATCGGACATCCGGAGGAGCGCCGTCACTGCCTGCTCTGGCGAACCCGAGAAGTAGGTGCGGACCACATGGGCGAGCACGTCATCTCCCGCCTTTTCGGTGGGACGAGCGGGGTAGTAGACGTACCGGGGCCCGTCCTCCCGGTGGCTGATAAGCTCCTTCTCACCCAGGATCCGGAGGATGGACCGCACGGCGGAATAGGTCGGCGGGTCGGGGAGGGCCTGCATGATCTCGGCGACGGTGGACTCGCCGCGCCGGTGCAGGATGTCCATGACCTGCCGCTCGCGGCGGCTCAGGTCCTCGGTGGGTGGGCGCTTCGCCATGATCCTGGAGCTCCTTGAGACAAGTTCGCGGCCCTCAACCGGCGCCGCAGCTGTGCTGATATTTCAACACATACCGGATTTTGTCAAGAGGGGCGGGGTGGGGAGAACCAATTTGGGGGCCGCGACGTACTCTTAGGGTCGAGGGGTCGAGGGGTCAAGGGGTCAAGGGGTCGAGGGCTACGCTAGCCGCCGAGCACATCAGGAGAAGCCATGCTCAAACAAACCGCCACCATCCTGCTCAGTGCCGGATTGCTGCTTCAGGCATGCCAGGCACGAGGCCAGGCGCCGCCAGATAATGAAAGGACCGTGGCCGCCCGGAGCAGTTCCAAGCCCAGCGACGCCGAGCTGCGGCAACGGCTGACGCCGTTGCAGTATCAGGTAACCCAGCACGAGGCCACCGAGCAGCCTTTCCATAATGCGTACTGGAACAACCACGAGGCGGGGATCTACGTGGACATCGTCTCGGGTGAGCCGCTCTTCAGCTCGCTGGACAAGTTCAACTCGGGTACCGGCTGGCCTAGCTTCACCAGGCCGCTGGAGCCAGGAAACATCAAGAGCAAGGACGACCACCGACTACTCGAGGACCGGACCGAAATCCGGTCGGCGCACGCCGATTCGCACCTGGGGCATGTCTTCAACGACGGCCCCGCCCCTACCGGCCTTCGCTATTGCATGAACTCGGCGGCCCTTCGCTTCATTCCGGTCGACAGCCTCACGGCGGAAGGGTACGGGAAATACGTGGCGTTGTTCACGAAAGCGAAGGGGAAGCCATGACAGGATGGGCGAGATGGGCGGGACGGGCAGGTTTCGCCAGCGCTGCGGCGGTCCTGATCGCCGCAAGCGCCTCCGCGTTTAGCCCTCAGCGCACAGCCCTCAGCTCTCAGCTCTCAGCGCCAAGCGGTCCCGCCACCGCAACTGCCGTTTTCTCCGGCGGATGCTTCTGGGGCGTGCAGGCGGTGTTCGAGCACGTGAAGGGCGTGATTCGCGCGGAGTCGGGGTACACGGGCGGCAAGGCGGCCGACGCCAACTATGAAACGGTGAGCACTGGGAGCACTGGCCACGCCGAGTCGGTGCGCGTGGTGTACGATCCGTCCCAGGTGAGTTACCAGCAGCTGCTCGACGTCTTCTTCACCGTGGCACATGATCCGACCCAGCTCAATCGGCAAGGACCGGATCATGGGACGCAGTACCGCTCCGCCATCTGGTTCACCACGCCGGCGCAGCGCGCGGTGGCGGTGGAGTACATCGCCCGCCTCAACCGGAGTGGCACGCTCGATGGCCCGGTTGTGACGACGGTCACGCCGCTCCACGGTTTCTATCCGGCCGAGGACTATCATCAGGACTATTACGTCAACCATCCCGAATCCGCGTACATTGTGTATAACGACGTACCCAAGGTGGAAGCGCTGCAGCGCCAGTTCCCGGCGCTCTGGCGCGATGCGCCTGTCCTGATCGCGAAAACGGGCTGAGGCCGGCGGCGCGGTGCGCGGCGGCCGGGATCTCCCCAGCCGCCGCCGACCGGAGCCGCCGTGCCATGTTCTGGACCATCCTGATCACCGCCGCTGCGACCTTGTTCCTGGTCGTGGCGGCTATGAATTTCGCCGTACCGGAGAAGCGGCTGGAGCGGCGGACTCCGCACCTCTACGGTATTTCAGATCCGCAATTCCGGCGCGAGATGGCGGTGCTGCTCGGCCCGTCCATCGTGGCCGGCAACCGGGTCGTGGCGCTGCAGAATGGTGCCGAGATCTTCCCGGCCATGCTGGAGGCCATCCGGTCCGCGCGCGTCTCCGTCACCTTCGAGACGTACATCTACTGGTCAGGTGAAATTGGCGAGGCGTTCACCGAGGCGCTCTCGGAGCGGGCGCGCGCCGGCATTCCGGTCCATGTGACGGTTGACTGGCTGGGCAGCATCAAGATGGAGCGGGAGCTGCTGGAACGGATGGAGGAGGCCGGCGTCAAGCTCAAGCGTTATCGCCCGCTGCACTGGTACAACCTGAGCCGCATGAACAACCGGACGCATCGGAAGCTGCTGGTCGTGGATGGAGGGATCGGCTTCACCGGGGGTGTCGGCATCGCCGACCAGTGGCAGGGACGGGCGACCGATCCCGATCATTGGCGCGATTCGCACTTCCGGATCGAGGGGCCGGCGGTGGCCCAACTGCAGGCGGCCTTCAATGACAACTGGATCAAGATCACCGGTGAGGTCCTGAACGGCGCGACCTATTTCCCGCCGCTCGAGCGGGCCGGTGACATCGATGCGCACCTGTTCATTGCCTCGCCGGCGGGGGGAAGCGAGAGCATGCACCTGATGTACCTGATGGCCGTCGCAGCCGCGGAAAAGAGTATTGATCTCGCGGCGTCCTATTTCGTGCCGGACGAACTGCTGAGCCGGGCAATGATCGCCGCGCGGAAGCGCGGTGTGCGGGTGCGGATCCTGGTGCCGGGGCCCTACATCGATTCGGCGACGGTGCGGATTGCGTCCAAGGCGGAGTGGGGCGACCTGCTCGAAGCGGGAGCGGAAATCCATGTCTACCAGCCGACCATGCTGCACACCAAGATGCTGGTCATCGACCAGGAGCTGGTCTCGGTCGGGTCCACCAATTTCGATCCGCGCTCGTTCCGGCTCAACGACGAGGCAAGTCTCAACATCTATGATGGCGAGTTCGCGAGCAGCATGATCAAGGTTTTCGAAGCGGACCTCCAGCAGGCCACGCCCTACAGTCTCGAGCGGTGGAGACGCCGTCCCCTCCGCGAGCGGCTGGAAGAGCAGATTGTGCGGCCGATCAGGGCCTTGCTCTAGCCAGGAATACGGGATGCCCATGCCGCAACTGAAGTTCGAGACGAGCCGCCTCACGGGCGAGCCGCTCGAGTCGCGCCACTATGGCGAGATCTTCCGCATGCACCAGGACGCGCGGGTCATGGCGACACTGGGCGGGATGCGGGGCGAGGCGGAGTCGCGCGCCTATCTTGAGTTCAACCTGGCGCACTGGCGGCAGCACGGCTTCGGATTGTGGATCGTGCGGGACCGGCGGGACGGGCGAGTCGCCGGGCGCGCCGTCATCCGGCACCTGGAGGTCGAGGGAACGGACGAAGTGGAAGTGGGCTATGGCTTCTATCCCGAGTGGTGGGGCCAGGGCCTCGCCACGGAGGCGGCAACGGAGCTGGTGCGGACCGGATTCGAGAACCTCAAGCTCCCGACGCTCGTCGCCATCACCCAGACCACCAATACTGCATCCCAGCGCGTGCTGGAAAAGGCGGGACTCAGCCGTGAGCGGGACATCCTGCACGGCAGCACGCCGGTTTCACTCTATCGCATCCGGGCACAAGCGCTGTAAACCTGAAGCTTCCATCGTTGGAGGGCTTCATGACGCGAATCTCCCGGCGCGCAGTGTGGCGCCTGACGGTGGCTCCGCTCTTTCTCTGGCTGGCGGGCTGCTCCCCGGAGCAGGGCGCCGCGAGCGCCGGTGGCGCACCAGGCAGCCCGGCGGTTCCCACCCAGCGGGACAGCGCCGGTGTCGCCATCCTGGAATATCCCCCCGATGTAGCGCAGCGCGTGCCCCAATGGACCGTGGACACGAACCCGATCGCTATCATCGGCGATGACCCTGACGGCTCTGATGATGTGACCCACGTATCGACACCGTTGCTACTCTCAGGTGGTATCGTAATTGTCTGGCTCGGCGACGAAGCTCGACTCGCCGCGTTTGGCCCCGATGGCGCGGAGCGCTGGCATCTCGGCCAACGGGGACAGGGCCCGACGGATTTCGGGTTTGTTGATCAGATATTCGCTGTGGGAGACACAGCATTTATTCCTGACTTTGGCAATGATCGCCTGGCGATGGTCTCAGCGGCCGGTGCGTGGATCGGAAGCGTTCGCGGCCTGCAGAGCTGTGGCCCAGAGCCAGTGGAGGGACGCTTTCCTGACGGCTCGCTGCTGGCCGGATCCTATCTCCGTTATCCAGCATTACCGGTAACCGACACAATCATGCGCCTCCCCTCGCCAGTGCTCCGGATTGGCACCGACATATGCGATACGCTCGTACTGGCGCCCGGTCCTGAAATGAATGTCGTGGCCTTTCGCCCGCGGGGGCGGAGCCAGACTACTCCACGATTTGTCAGATATGGCCGCAACAGCGTCTCGGCGCTGTGGGACAGCCTGGTGGCACTCGGGACCGGAGAGCGCTATCAGATTGACTTGCTTGATCAAACAGGGCGGGTGATGAAGTCGCTTCGCCTCGACTGGACGCCGGAGACGACTCCAGAAGGCGCGCTTGACAGTGTAATCGGACGCGACCTTGAACGCTTGCATGGTGTCGGCGAACGTTCGCTTGATCCAGCTGAGAGCGAGCGGCTCATTCGCGAAGAAACTTACGTTTCCGCTAAGCTTCCTCCGTACTACTACTTCAAGACCTCAACCGATGGGACGCTGTGGGTAATGGATGGCTGGGCGCCAGGCATTCCGGAGCGCACGGCGCTCGCGTTCGCGGATGACGGCACGATACAAGCGAGACTGCACCTGCCATCACGCTTTTTGCCTATGGCCTTCGGTTCAGATCGGGTGCTGACGCGGGTGGAGGATCCAGAAACTGGCGTGGTCACATTCCGAGTGTTGCGGATGAGGCCGGCCAAGCAATAACCCCTCGTTGTCAAACCAGTGACTTTCGTGTTTTCGTGTTTTCGTGTGCTGCCTTTGACTCGATCACCGCAGGCCAGGAGTGCGCATGTCCAGGGACGATGTGACGGTAGTCATCCGCTATGAAGCCAAGCCCGGCCAGGCCGATACCGCAGTGCGCGAGCTGACTGGCCTTATCAATACAGTGGTGAAAGAAGAACCGGCGTGCCGAGGCATCTGGTTGCACCAGGATACCGGCACGCCGGAAAAGCTGCTCTTGGTGGAGCATTGGACCAGCCAGGAGGCCTACACTGGCCCGCACATGCAGACGCCGCACTTGACGGCGTTCGTCGGCCGCGCGTTCGAATTCCTGTCCGGTCCCCCGGAAATCACGTTCTGGCGCGGGATCGCGGCAGCAACGCCGAAGTGACGTGCGCCCACGTCCCACGACACTTTCGTGTTCTCGTGTCTTTCGTGCTTTCGTGAATCAGCTCTCGCTGATCAGCGTCCCCCGCGCCACGTCATAGATCCGCCGGTGAATGATGACTCCCATGCGCCGCGAATCCACCACCTGGACCTTCACGACCTTCCGGTCCTCGCTCGGCCGGTACAGAATCCAGCTGCCGGCGGGCGCCGAGCGCTCGATATTGTTGCAGTTGCGGGCCTTGGCCTGATGGCCCGGCGGATTGCCGGGAATCCAGACCTTGCAGAGTCCGGGCGGGGGCAGGTGGCCGGGAGGAATCCCCAGCGTCGCCGCGGTGCTGGCATGAGCGCTCGAGGCGCGCGCCGGCGTCCGCCAGGGCTCCGGCTCCGGCGCCGGCTGGCGCGTTGAGACCGTATGGACCGTACTGCAGGCCGTTGCAGTGAGAATTGCGAAGATCGAGCCGAGAAGCGATGCTGCCCGCATGATTCCTCCGGGAAATTCGGGTTCCAGGAGGCTGAGGGGCAGAATTTGTGCCCGGGAAGCAGGGCTTAAGGCATGGGGCGTGGGGCGTG
>DASSHL010000268.1:0-4042 GCA_035692845.1 Gemmatimonadales bacterium | reverse complement strand
TCCAGCGCCTCCACGCTCCGCATCCGGACCCACCACGCCGGGTCGCCCAGCGAGCGCACCAGCCGTTCGATCACTTCCGGATCATCGAACTGGCCCAGCGCGCCGGCGATGCGCGCGCGCACGAAGGGAGCGGGATCGGTGAGGAGATGCTCGAGGAGATACGGCGTGGCTCGTCGGTCGCCCAGCCGCCCGAGCGCGTAGGCCGACTTGGCGCGCACCTCATCTTCGAGGTCGCCCAGCGAGCGGACCAGCACCGGGAAGGCGCGGTGGGCGTGCACGTCGCCCAGGATATTGGCGGCCCAGGCGCGGGCATGATGCCGGCCGCCCTCCTCCAGGAAATTGATCATCGGCTGGACGACATGCTCACCGTGGCGGGTGAGGATGTCAGCCATGCGTGGCGCGAGCCACACCTCGGCGTTGCGCAGCGCCTCGACCAGCGGTGCCACGGCGCGCGGGTCGGCAATGCGGGCCAGTGCCCGAAGCGCGATCTCCCGTACGTCGGCATCCTCGGTGCGGGTGTTCTGCACCGTCTCCAGCAGGGCCGGCACGGCTGACGCGTTGCCGACGCGTCCGAGCAGTTCGGCCGCGAAGGCGCGCTCGCGCCAGCGCCGCGCGTGCTGCAGCCGCTCGATGTACTTGCTGATGAGGCCGAGCCGGTCATAGGCATCGAGCAGCCACGCCGGGCGGTCCTCGACGTCGCGCGCCTGTTCCTCGAGCACCGCTTCCAGTGCCTCGAGATCGCGGAGCGAGCCGAGCTGGTGGATGGCGGGCTCCAGCAGCTCCCGCTCACGGGATGCGAGCCCGGCCACGAGATCGCGGTACGGCCCCTTGCGCGCGGCGAGCCGGCGCTCGAGACGGTTGAGGTAGGCGGTGTAGGCAAACCAGATGAGGATCGCGATGGCCCCAATGGCGGCCATCGCGAGCGCGGCGTAGAGAATGAACTGGAGGAACGTCATGAATGTGACAGCAGGTCGCGGGCAGTGCCGAGCAGTTCGGTCACGTCAACCGGCTTGGTGAGATAGGCGCTGACTCCCACCTCGTCGGCCCAGAAGCGGTCGGCGGCCTGGTCCTTGGACGTGAGCATGAGAACCGGCGTGGCGGAGGTCTCAGGGAGGGCACGGAGCTGCCGGCAGGTCTGGTAGCCGTTCATCCCCGGCATGACCACGTCGAGCACGATCAGGTCTGGGCTGTGCTGCCGGGCCAGGGTCATGCCATCCTCCCCGCCGGGCGCGCTGAGGACACGGTACCCCGCCACGGCGAGGCAACGCTGCAACAGTTCGCGCTCGATGACGTCGTCATCAATGATCAGTACAAGACGGCTCATGTCCGGGCCTGAAGCCTTCGCCCCGGGGGAGTGGCGGTCAGCTTTCTTCTTCGTCGAGGAATGTGAGCGTGGGTCGGTGGTGGACTACCGTTTCCAGCGCCTTGTGGACCGCCGGATCAATAACCGTGCCGACAAGGTCGCGGAGGCGCTCGACGGCCATGTCGGCCGGCATCCGCTCCTGGTAGGGGCGCGAGGTGGTCAGGGCGTCGTAGATCTCGACCGCGCCGATGATCCGGGCGCCGAAGGGGATGGCGTCCCCCGCCAGGCGGTCGGGGTAGCCGTAGCCATCGTACCGCTCATGATGGCTGCGGACGAACACGATGACGTCCTGGAGGTGAGCCAGTGGACCGAGGATCTGCGAGCCCACGATCACGTGCTGCTTCACGTGGTCGTACTCCTCGTCGGTGAGCGGGCCCTGCTTGTTCAGGATCTCCTCGCGAATGCCGATCTTGCCGATGTCATGCAACCGGCCGGCGGTGCGAACCCGTTCGATGGCTTCGTCGTCAAAGCCCATCTCCGCCGCGATCGAGGCCGACATGTCCGCCACCCGGGCGGAGTGGCCCCGAAGGTAGGGATCCTTGGCCTCGAGGGCGTTGACCAGCGCCTCGAGCGTGGCGACCGAGATCCGCTCCAGGTTGGCACGCTCAGCACGCACCTCGGCCGCCCGCACCGCCACCTCCTCCTTGAGCCAGCGGTTGAGCTCCTGGTCTTCCATCCGCGACGAGCGCCGAGTCAGGGCCCGCTGAATGGCGCGCCCCAGCACATCGAGGTCGATCGGCTTGGTGAGGTAGTCAAGGGCCCCGCGCTGCATGCAGAGCGCGGCGGCCGTGGCATCGTTGACGGCGGTCAGCATGAGGATGGCGGCGTTGGGCTCGGCCTGGAGCATCTTGGGCACCAGGTCGAGGCCGCTGCCATCGGGGAGCTTCACGTCCAGGAGCACGCAGGTGATCTTGCGACGCTGCAGCGCGCCGAGCGCCTCCTCGCCGGTGGCGGCGGTGAGCACCTCGTAGCCCCGACCGGTCAGGAACCGCTTCAGGGCACTCCGGATGGAATCCTCATCATCTACAACGAGGACGGCGACAGGACCATCAGCCAGGACCACGCAGACTCCGCGGCGAGGGGAAATCCGTTTCCAATAGTACGGAACCCCGGTTCATGAGTCGAGGGTTGGTGCAGCTCACCCGACGAAATCCACCTGCACCCGTTCCGGAATGAGTCCTGCCTCGAACGCACGGTCCAGCAGCAGCCGGACCGCTTCCCGGCCCCGCTCGCCGTAGTCCACCGTCCAGTCGTTCACGTACATCCCGACGAAGGTGTCGGTGCGCTCGTCTCCGATGCCCCGGTTGAACTGCATGGCATGACTCAGGGCGGGGGCGCGGTGGGCCAGGCCGTACTCGATGCTGGCCCGGAGGTCACGGGCAATCTGCTGCATGAGTGCCTCGCCCAGGTCGCGCCGCACCACATTGCCGCCCAGCGGCAGCGGCAGGCCCGTCTCCCGCATCCACCAGGCGCCCAGGTCTTCCCACAGGTGCAGCCCGTCATCGGCAAAGGTGAGCTGGCCCTCATGGATCAGGAGGCCCACTTCCACATCGCCGCGATGCACCGCATCCTCGATCTGGTCGAAGGGGACCACGACATACTCCACGTCCGGCTGGTAGAGCTGGAGCGCGAGGAATGCGGTGGTCAGCGTCCCCGGCACGGCCACGGTCTTCCCCTTGAGGGCGTCTCGCGGGTTGGCGGGCGCGGGACTCCTGGACACGAGACGCGGGCCGTAGCCGTCACCCATGGACGAACCCGAAGCCAGCAGTGCGTAGGTGCGCCAGAGATGGGCGTAGGCGTGGATCGACACCGCCGACACCTCGAGCTCGGCCTTCAGGGCCCGCTGGTTCAGCGACTCGATATCCGACAGCTCGTGGACGTACTGGATGTCGCCGGTATCAAGTTTCCCTTCCGCCAGCGCGTAGAACATGAATGCGTCGTCGGAATCGGGGCTGTGGGCTACGTGGATGGTTCGGCGCATGTTTGGGCTGTGTTAAGGGCTGAAGGCTGAAGGCTGAGGGCTGAGGGCTGCGAGCTGAGAGTCGAGAGCTGAGGGTCGAGAGCTGAGAGCCAGGGTGAAAATCTCAGCTGTCAGCTCTTAGCTCTTAGCTTCCTTCCGCCCGACGCCGAAAATCATCTATCACGGTCTTGTGATCCACGTACTCTTCCCGCCGAGCGGCGCTTTCGGCGGGCCAGGCCTTGAGGAAATCGGCGTAGGCCCGGTGCAGCGCGGTTGTGTCGCGCTGGAACTCGGCGATATCGCCGCGGACGGCATAGGCCAGGAGATAGCCCGGTGTCACGCGGAGCATCGTGTCGGTGAGCGCGAGCGCCTCGGTAATCCGGCCCACCTGCGCGTTGAGGATCGCGGCGTGATAGCGCTCGTCCTGCGTCACCGTGTCGAGCTGGGCGTAGGCACCCAGCGCCATCGGAGTGAAGTTGATCACCGTGCTGCTGTCGCCCTGTACCGCTGCCCGCATTACCCGATCGTTGAGGCGAAGGAAGCGCTCCGCTGGCGTGAGCTTGCTGATGTCAGGTGCCTGGCCGGTGGGCAGGCCGCCGCCCGGATCGGCACTCACCTGGGCGGAGCTGGCGTTGCCGGCGTTGGCCATGTCAGGCGCGCGCGCGCCAGTGTTGCCGGCGAGCATCTTCCAGACGATGATGGCGAGCAGCGCCATTACC
>DASSHL010000267.1:0-6254 GCA_035692845.1 Gemmatimonadales bacterium | reverse complement strand
CTCCTTTGACATTGCCACCATCTCGGCCATCTCATCGGCGCGATAGCAGTGGTTCTGGATCCGGATCTGCCCATCCAGCACCCCCATCAGCGTCTCCATCGCGAGATCACGCTCCGGCATCTTGGCCGGATCCGAGCCCTCCTCGCGCCACTTGTCCCAGCGACGCTTGTACGCGGTCGCCTTGATCCAGGCCTCCCGGTAGCCCGCCATGTTGCCCATCCGGGTCGAGGGCGAGCGACCGCGATTTCCGTACACCCGCTTGGGGTTTTCACCGCACGCCATCTTCAGCGCGTACGGGGCATTGGGAAACTTCATGGCCTGGACAGTGGTCGCGGTAAGATTCCGGAGCACGACCCCGCGGCCGCCGAAGAGGTTGGCGGAGCCAGGAAGAACCTCGATCGTGGTCACGCCCCCGGCGAGCGCCAGCCCGAACTGTGGATCCTGCGGCCAGATCGAGTGTTCCGCCCATACTTCGGCCGTGTTCGGGTTGGTGGCCTCGTTGCCATCGTCCAGCGACTCACCACCCGGCGCCGCGTACACTCCGAGGTGGGAATGAGTGTCGATGATCCCCGGCGTGACCCACTTCCCCGTCGCATCGATGACCTCCGCGCCGGGAGGTGTTGAGACCGACGTGCCGACAGCCGTCACCTTGCCATCCTGCAGTACCAGGGACGCGCCAGCCAGCACCGGCCCAGTGGCGGTCAGGATGGTGGCTCCGCGGATGACGACGGGGTGCGACGCCGGCGGCTTGTAGGTGGATGGGAAGGCCGTAGTGCTGTTGTCGATCCGGCCACCCTCTTCAGCGGTGCGGAACACGCCGCCGGGCGAACTGGCCGCGCCCGACGAGTCGGCAACCTGTTCCGGGGCCGGCGTCGTGGATGGCGCCGATGTGCAGGCCAGCAGGCCAGCCAGGGCACCGACGAGGACAGAGACGCTGCCAATTTTCATGGGGAGCCAGGAGTGTAAGGGTGGGTCAGGGATGTGGTGCAACCTACGGCGGGGCGGGAGCGCAATCAACCACCAGCGAGCCGCAGAAAGTTGCCGAGGAGCACCGAACCAGCTTCGGTGCCCACTGACTCCGGATGGAACTGGACCCCGAAGAGTGGCAACGTGCGATGCGCGATCGCCATCACCGTCTCCCCTCCGGCCTCGCGCGCGCGCGCGGTCGAAACGAAGGTACCGGGCACGGTATCGGGCCGGACGACCAGCGAGTGATAGCGCATCACGCTCAGCGGCTGCGGCAGTCCGGCGAAGAGCCCACTGGCTCCGTGCTCCACGTGACATGTCTTGCCGTGCATGAGTGTCGGAGCACGCTCGATCGTGGCACCGAAAGCTTCGGCGAGCGCCTGATGCCCGAGGCAGACGCCGAGGAGCGGGATGGCGTGCCTGGCAGCGGCCCGGGCCAGGGCCACCGATATTCCAGCTTCGGCGGGCGATCCCGGACCGGGGGATATGACGATGGCATCCGCCTCAAGGGCCAGGGCGGCGTCGACGCTCAACGCATCGTTGCGGTGGACCAGCGGTTCGGCGCCCAGCGCGCCGAACAGCTGGACGAGGTTCCAGGTGAAGCTGTCGTAGTTGTCGAGAACCAGCAGCTTCACTGTTCAGGCAGGGTGCCACGCAACGATTCGGCGTGTTCGCGCGCGGCAGTCATCGTGCTCTCGATCTGGCCGTGAATGGCCTCACGCGTCGAGTCGTTCATGAATTGCTGGGCTGAATCCGCGGTGTGCATGCGAGGCTCCCAGTTGCTGCGGAGCTGATCGATGTCATGCGCGGGCGCGAACAGCGGGAAGCTGTCATCCGATGACCGGATCCGAAGCAGGCCGAACTGGGCGAGCGCCTTGCCTCCCGTGTCGGCGGTCGCCAGGCACTGATAGCGGGTGGGGTTGTAGTCTCCGGTGCCGCTGGGCAGCAGGGTCACGATGCAATGGCTCAGCTCACCGGGCTCCACGGAGTCGCGCAACGCCACCGTCAGGGTGATCGATGACGGCTTCCGGGTGCTGTCCCGGTAGATTGTGAGGCCACGGAAGGTGCCGAGTCGCTGTCCGCCGAGCTCGAATGGAACGAACAGCAGCGGTGTCGTGATTGGACCGGAGCTGTCGCTGACATACTCGACGCCGTGCTTGACCGACCGGAAGAGCGACCGGATGATCATGCCGACGCCAAAGATGAGTACCGCCCCAGCGACGATCTTGACCCAGTAGGAACGCATGCGACCGCCTGACTCAGAAGTCCGACAACGATGCACCACGAAACGTTTGTGCCGGCCGAAAAGTTTCAGCGGCCCGGACGGCTGGCTGCACTCACGGCCTGAACTATACCGTTCAGGTCGTTGGCTGAAAAGCGCTTAGACCTGCACCCAGAGGCGGAGGGTCTGTGATCGAGGTGGAAGGGCTGACAAAGCTGTTTGGCGACCGGCTGGCCGTCCGGGAGCTGACCTTCACGGTCCAGCCCGGGGAGGTCCTTGGGCTGGTGGGCCCGAACGGCGCGGGAAAGACCACCACGCTGCGGAGTGTGGCCGGAATCATCGCGCCGTCGGCAGGCCGGATCCGGATTGCAGGGCACGACCTGCGCGCGGAGCCCATCGCGGCCAAGAGCCGGCTCGCGTTCATCCCGGACGAGCCGCACCTCTTCGACTACCTCACTGTGGGCGAGCACCTCGACTTCGTCGCCCGACTCTACAACGTGAGTGACGCGCCCGAACGACGGCACGCGCTGCTCTCGGAGCTCGAACTGCTCGACCGCATCGACTCGTTCCCACCGGAGCTTTCGCGCGGCATGAAGCAGAAGCTCGCCATTGCCTGCGGCCTCCTCCATGCGCCGTCAGCGCTCATGTTCGACGAGCCGCTGACCGGGCTCGACCCGATCGGCATCCGGCGCATGAAGGCCACCATCCTGCGCCGGGCGCAGGAGGGTGCCGCGGTCATTCTCAGCTCTCACCTGCTGCACCTGGTGGAGGAACTCTGCACCCGGGTGCTGGTGCTCCGTCACGGCGAGCGGGTGGCCACCGGCGCCCTGGGCGACATCATCGCCGAGCGGCCCGAGCTGGCGGGTCGCTCACTGGAAGAGGTGTTCATTGCCCTCGTAGGCGAGACCTGACAACCGTGGGCCGTGGCGCGCTGGGGTACCTGATCTGGCACTCGTTCCGCAACCGCACGGCGCAGCAGGTGCGCCGGCTGCGCCAGCCGCGCTACGTCGTCGCATTGCTGGTGGGCATCGGCTACCTGTTCATGCTCGCGCACGGCAACGCGCAACCCGACAGGCATCCGTTTCTGCGCGGGGCATTTCTCGAGCTTGGGCTGGCGGCGGGGCTCCTCTTCCTCGTCGGATGGACCTGGATCTCGTCGGGCAAGCAGCACATCCTGGCCTATTCAACCGCCGAGGTCATGTTCCTCTTCCCGGCGCCACTCAGTCGCCGCGCACTGGTGCGCTACAAGCTGCTGCGGGCCCAGGTGGTCATCGTTGCAACGACACTGCTCTGGGTGGTGATCCTCGGTGCCGGCCGAGGTGAGCTCCCGGTCCTGCTTCGTGCGCTTTCGCTCTGGTGCCTCTTCACCACCATTCATCTGCATCGCATGGGCGCCGCCATGGCTCGTTCGTCTGCGGCAGAACACGGCAGGTTCGGGATGCGGCGCCATACGCTGCTGATCATCGTCCTCGTGGTGGCGGCCGTACTGGTTATTGCTGCGCTGCTGCAGGCCGGCAATCGCCTGATCTCGCTGCCGGCGGGGGCCTCACCGCTGGCCAGCATCGAAGCAGCCCTCCGCGCCCCACTGGCGCTGGTGGTGCTCTGGCCGTTTCGACTGCTGGCGCATCCGCTTGCCTCAACCACCGGCCAGGAGTGGCTCCGGAGCTTTCCATGGGCTGCCGGGCTGCTGGTTCTGCACTACATCTGGGTGATCCGATCCGATGCCGCCTATGAGGAGGCCGCCGCCGACGCCTCCTTCGAACGCGCGCGGATGCTGGCCGCACGCCGGACGGGCGCGCGCATTTCGTCCCGGGATCGCCCCTATTCGCCGGCGCTCTGGCCGCTTACACCTGCGGGCGACCCAGCCCGGGCCATTCTCTGGAAGAACGTGGCGATGTTGCTCCGCCGGAGCCGACTCCGCACCTGGGTGATGATATCGATGATCGTCGCGCTGACATTGGTGGTTGCCTCGGCAGGACTGCCGGCAGCCGCCAAAGCCGCCGGCACGCTGCTCCTGGTCTGGGGAGGATTTTTCTTTGCCCTGGGACCCCAGTGGATCCGCAATGACCTGCGCACTGATCTGGCGCACCTCGAACTGCTTCGCAGCTACCCGCTGGCCTCGGATGCGGTGATCCGGATGGAAGCTGCGAGCTCGGCCTTCATCCTGTCGCTCTCCCAGCTGACGTTGCTGCTGCTCGGCGGGCTCGCACTGATGTACGTACCGGCGCCGGCGTTCCCGGGAACGCTCCGGCTGGCACTGGCGGCTGCCATCGTGGTAGTGCTCCCCGCCCTCAACTTCGTGGGAATGCTGCTGCAAAATGGGGCGGCGCTGCTGCTGCCCGGCTGGGTCCGGATTGGGCCGGCGCACGGGGGAGTGGAAACGCTGGGCCAGAGCGTCCTCACGGCGCTGGCTTACATCTTCGCGTTGGTCCTTGTCTCCATTCTCCCGGCGACGGGTGCGGTGGGACTCGCCAGCCTGCTCTCGCCGGCGCTCCGCGCCTGGGCGGCAATTCCCGCTGCCTGCGGCGCAGCCGCCCTGCTGCTGGCTGAAGGGTGGCTGCTGTCGCTCTGGCTGGCGACGGTGTATGAGGAGGTGGATCCGGGTGACGGAGAGATGGAGGCGAGAGGCATGGGGCATGGGGCTTGAGGCTTGAGGCTTGGGAATTACAGGCTGTACGCCCTACGCCCCAAGCCTCACGCCCTTCCCTCATCCCCTCGGATGAAACTGCTTGTGTACCGACCGCAGATACTCGCGGTCCACATGAGTGTAGATCTGGGTGGTCGAGAGGTCGGCGTGTCCCAGCATTTCCTGCACCGCGCGCAGGTCGGCACCACCTTCGAGCAGGTGGGTGGCAAAACTGTGGCGCAGGGTGTGAGGGGTAACCCGTTTCTGGATGCCCGCGCGTGTCACCGCCTTCTTCACGATTCCCCACGCGCCCACGCGGGACAGCGGTTCGCCCCGCGCGTTGAGAATCACCCGTCCCTCCGACGCACCGCGATCCAGCTCCGGACGCAGCTGGTGCAGATAGACTGACACCACCCCGATAATCGTCCGCCCCAGGGGCACGAGCCGCTCCTTGGAGCCCTTGCCGAGCACGCGCACCAGCTGCTCAGGCAGTATCAGGTCGGTGACGCGAAGTCCGCAGAGTTCCGATACCCGGAGACCCGCCCCATAGGCGAGCTCCAGCAGGGCACGGTCCCGCCAGGCAAGCTTGTCATCCGTCGGGGGAGACGCGAGCAGCGATTCGACTTCGCTGACCGACAGCGTATCCGGCAGTGTTCGCCAGCGCTGCGGCCCCTCAAGACGATCGCTCGGATCGATCTTGACGATCCCTTCCCCAACCAGGAAGCCGAAGTAAGTGCGCATGGCCGAGATGGCTCGGCGAATCGAGGCCGGGCTGAGCCCCAGATCCTTGAGGAGGAAGACGTGATCTCGAAGCAGCGTCCGGCTGAGGGCGGCCGGGTGCGTGGCACCCTTGGACAGCGCGAACTCGCCCAGGCGCCGTATGTCACGCGCGTACGCTTCAACCGTATTGGGGCTGTGGCCTGCCTCGAGCCCGAGGAAGTCGCGAAAGCCCTCCACGACAAAATCCCGCTCGATGCGTTCCCGCAGCTCGGGAATGCTCATGCGGACGTCGCCCCGCCTGCCCGCACCCGAGTCTCGACGTTTGCGATTTCTAACGTGCTCATGCCCAGCAGCACCGCCGCGTTGCGGACCAGCCTCGCGCGTGACTCGGTGGAGCCCGGCTCCGCGAACGCCACCGTCCAGAGCCGCTCCAGCAGCGCACAGCGCCGCTCTTCGCCGAATTGATCGAGCAGGCGCTGGCGCACGCCGCGCCACTCCGCTTCGTCGGCCGGTTCGCGAGCCTCGGCGTGGGGCAGGTCCCATCGGGACCGCAGTTCGCCGGTGATCCGCGCGCGCTCCTCTGCAGGCAACGCTGGATCAGCATACGCCACCTCCAGCAGGGCCAGCGCTGCCTGGGTCATGGCATCCGGGCCAGCTTCAGGCAGCGCCTCAGCACCGGGAATGGCGCGCCGCAGCGCCTGCCACAGCCGACCACCCTGG
>DASSHL010000266.1:0-2309 GCA_035692845.1 Gemmatimonadales bacterium | reverse complement strand
CGTCCGGGCGAGGTGAGCCTGGCGCACGGCGGGGTGCTGTTCCTGGATGAACTGCCGGAGTTCCGGAAGAACGTGCTGGAGGTGCTGCGCCAGCCGATGGAGGATGGAGTGGTCACGCTGTCACGCGCCGCCATCAGCCTGACGTATCCCGCTCGCTTCATGCTGGCAGCGGCGATGAATCCATGCCCGTGCGGCCACCACGGTGACCCGGCCCATGCCTGCCGGTGCGACGCCCAGGCCATTGAGCGCTATCTCTCGCGAGTGTCGGGTCCGCTGCTCGACCGGATCGATATCCACCTGCACGTGCCGGCCGTAGCGTATCGGGAGTTGGCAGGGCTCCAGCAGGAAGAGCCCAGCACGGCCATCCGCGACCGGGTGGAGGCGGCGCGCCAGCGCCAGCGGGAGCGCTTCCGCGACCGGCCTGGCGTCCATGCCAATGCCCACATGGCACCGCGCGACCTGCGCCTCTGTTGCCAGCTGGGGGAGCGGAGCGAGCAGCTGCTGAAGCTGGCGATGGGCCGCCTGGGGCTATCGGCGCGGGCCTATCATCGGATCATCAAGATCGCGCGAACCATCGCGGACCTGGCGGGCGAGGCAGACATCCAGCCCACACACGTGGCGGAAGCGATCCAGTACCGCACGCTGGACCGGCGGCGAGAAGCGGCATGAGGACGGACGAGCGAGGTGGGGCGCAGCCGCAGCCTGACCGTCGATCCCTGATCTTCGATCGTCAACCCACCTCAGGGCGCGCCGCCACTGAGCGTCGTCGCGGTGCAGGTGATCGTAAACCGGATGAAGGCGGTCCGGTCCGACGTCACGAGGGTGGATCCGGTTGTTTCGCCAGAGCAGTTGTCGGACAACCCACTCAGCTCGACCAGACGCTTGCCGACCGGTACATCCAGCCGTACGCCCACGAACGGAAGCGGTCTGGGCGGGGCGCCATCAACCGAGAAGAAGAATCCATCCGGATCCACGCCGTCCCCCTCGATGCCGGCAGAGATGCTCAGCTCCCCAAAGAGCGCCGAGCACGAGACCCCGAAAACGACGGTCACCGTGTCGGCGCCAATCACTGACGCCGTTTGCGTCGAGGGGCCGGAGACGGAGCAGTTGGCCGCCACACCATCCAGCGCCACTTCATGCCGTCCCAGCGGAAGCGTCGGCACGAACTTGGTCTCGGAGATCGCGATCGGGACCGGGATGCCACCATCAACCGCAACTGTATACCCGTCGGAGTCCGGCGACTTGCCCGTGGTCACGGTCGTGACGGCGATTGCACCCACCGTCTGATCAGATATGGCTCCACCATTCTCGGTGCCACTGGTGCAGGCAGCAAGGGACAGGAGCGCCGCCACACAGCAACGGCTCCGGCGGGATGTGCGCATGTGATTGCCTCAGGCTAGGGCCACTCGAAGGTACCCCCTCCGCGGGGACCCGCAATAATCGGCTCACCCAACATCCAGAAACCGGTAGCGCTCGTCCGGCGCCGGCACGACACACGCGGGCCCTGCCAGCGAATGGCGATGGCGCGCAACCAGGTCATAGACCCAATCACGGAAGCGGGTGGGGAGCAGTCGGCCGATGCCGGCGACCACCCGCCATGCCCCACCGACGTAGCGCCAGACCTCGAGGACCGCGTCCGAGCGAGTCAGGATGCGGGCCGGATGAGCGGTGCCGCCTTCCTCGTACCAGATGACCGAATCCACTGCATGGGCTTCGCGCCTGATCTCGGGGGTGGCAGCAGCCCGGGCACCCTGCAGGCCCGCGAAGCGCAGTGTCCGATCCCGGTGTTCGTGCGCGAGCACCCACTGAACGCTGCGAGCACACAGCCCGCAGCTGGCGTCGTAGAAGAGAATCGGCATTGGAGTGAATGCTAAGGGCTGACCGCTGAGAGCTGAAAGCCCTCCCCCTCTGTCGCGTTTTCCCGGCTCGCCATAGCTTGATGCAGGACCCCGTGGGGCAGGAGACTCCGAGCCATGACTACGAGCGAATGCGCGGCCACCGTCGCGACGCGGAAGCCACGCGACAGCGAGATCGATGTCCACGGCCTGACTCATCAGGGCAAGGTGCGGAAGTCCAACCAGGACCATTTCCTCATCTGTTCCCTCGAACGCGAAATACGGGTCCGGCTGTCGAGCTTGCCGGACAGTTCGCCACTCACCGCGCGCGGTGAACGGCTGGCATTCCTGGCCATGGTGGCCGATGGGGTAGGAGGCAGCGCCAAGGGCGAGGAGGCGAGCCGGCAGGCGCTGGAGCGCGTCACCCGCTACCTCACGCAGAGCATCCAATGCTACTACACCGCCGATGCCGAC
>DASSHL010000265.1:0-6570 GCA_035692845.1 Gemmatimonadales bacterium | reverse complement strand
ACGCTCTATCCCAACGCGGTCGAGTTGCACGTGGGGCTCGCCTACGCCTACCTCGCGCGTGAGGAGATCGCCTGGGCCCGCCGTTCCTTCGAGTCCGCGCTGGCCCTCGACCCGGACCACGAGGACGGACTCGCCGGCATGGGCGAGACGCTGCTCCGGCTTGGCAACCGTACCGGCGCCATCAAGGCCTTCGAGCGGATCCTCGAGCTGGGCTTCTCCGACGATCACGATCTCATGATGCAGGTGGGCCGTTCGCTCTTCCGCGAGGGACTGACGGGCGCCGCCCACCGTTTCTTTGAGCTCGCCAGCCAGGTTCATCCCGATTCGCCTGATGCGGCCGCGTCGATTGGTTATGCCGCACATCGCCTCGGCAACGAAGGTGACGCGCTCTACTGGCTGCGTCGTGCGCTCGCGCTCGAGCCCGACTTCGCCGAGGCGCGCATCTATCTCGCCAACATGCTGTATGACCGGGGCGAAAGTGACGCCGCGCTGCACCACCTCGAGCGCACCCGGCCCGAGGATCACTTCGACGAGCTGGCGCTCTGGCGCATGATCGAGCTGAAGCGCAGCGTGTATCGCCTGGCCGATCACGATCCCGAGCTGGCGCCGTGGGTCCAGCGCCTGGAGCAGCTCACCGCCGAGCCGGACGCACTGGAGATGCTGCTCGCTGAAGTGGAAGCGCAGCAGCCCGATGGCTCGTTGCGGGACCCGACCCAGCTGGAGCTCTTCGCCGCGCTGCTGAGCGACCCGCACGCCACCCGTCGCACCGCCGGTGGCCAGCATGAAGTGGCGACGCTCAACGGCGCCACGCTGCGCGGCACCTGGGACGAGATCGTGCAGCAGATGAAGGACGCGGATCAGGAGTGGCGCGGCGCGTCGCTCAGCGAATTCATGATGGGCCACGCGCGGAAAGGTCATGCTGAAACCGGCGTCATCATTCCGGTGACCAGCGCCGAGGCGTTCATTCGTGGGAGCGCCGCGGCAGGGGTGGTGCGGATAGTCGGATAGACGGGAGGACGGGAAGGCGGGAAGACGGTAAGACCTGGCGGAGTGAACACTTCCCGTCCTCCCGTCCCCCCGCCTTCCCGCCTATAGTTCCCCATGACCACCATCTCCCTCGTCCGCTGGACCGCTGGCCTCCGCCGCACCGTACTTCCCAACGGCCTCACCCTCCTGGCACAGCGCGACGCCTCGGCGCCCGCCGTCTCGGTCGTGACCCACGTGAAGGCAGGGTTTTTCGACGAGCCAGACCGCTGGGTCGGCGTCTCGCATGTGCTGGAGCACATGTTCTTCAAGGGTACGCCCACGCGCGGCCCTGGCGTCGTGGCGCGTGAGACCAAGGGGCTCGGCGGTTACCTCAACGCGCACACCGCCTATGACCACACGGCGTACTTCGCGGTGCTTCCTCCCGAAGGGCTGGCGCAGGCGCTCGCCATCCAGAGCGACGCCCTGCGCAATTCGCTGATCGACGCGGATGAATTGCGACGCGAGCTCCAGGTCATCATCGAAGAGGCCAAGCGAAAGAAGGACAGCCCATCCGCCGTCGCGGCCGAGACGCTGAACGAGGTGATGTTCGACCGGCACCGGATCCGGCGCTGGCGGATTGGCAGCATCGAGCAGCTCGAGCGATACACCCGCGACGACATCGCGGGCTACTACCACTCACGATATGTGCCGGATCGCGTGATCGTCAGCATGGTGGGCGACGTGGATCCTGACGAGGCCCTGGCACTCGCCGCCCCCTGCTACGAAGACTGGGCCCCGGCTCCTGGCGCAGTGGATCCGTCGCCCGGGGAACTTCCGCATCATGGTGTGCGAACCCGCACCCTTCGCGGTGATGTCTCGCAGGCGGAGCTCGTGCTTGGCTGGCGCGGCGTGCCTGCACTCGATCCTGACAACGTGCCGCTCGATGTTGCGGCGGCGGTGCTCGCTTCGGGTCGCGGATCCTGGCTCTACCAGCAGCTGCGCGAAACCGGCACCGTGACGGGTGTCGGCGCCTACCACTACTCGCCCACCGAGATCGGTGTCTTCTCGGCCGGCGCCGACCTGCCACCCGATCGGGTAGGACAGGCACTCGAAGGCATGAGCCACGCTATCCATCGCCTTTCACAGCAGGGTCCCGACGAGCCCGATATGGAGCGAGCCCGTGCGCTGCTCAAGTATCAATGGTCACGCCGCATGGAATCGATGGAAGGACGCGCCATGGCGCTGGCCGCCGCCGAGGCGCTCGGCAGCACAGAGCTGCTGGACGACGATTACCAGCGTCTCGAAAGCGTCACGGCGGATGAGGTGCGCGAGGTCGCCGTGAAGTACCTGGATCCAGGTTCGGTCGCGGCGGTGGTCTACCTGCCTGAGGATGAAGGAGCGGAGCTGAGCGTCGATACTCTGCGTGACGCATTTGCCAGTTCCGCGCCAGGCATCACACCAGCCGTGCGCTCGGAATGGACGGCGCCTCGGCGCCCTGCCCCGGTTTTCACCGGGGCGACGGGCTCGGCGCGCCGCGAGCGGGTGCACGGCGTGGTGCACGCCGCCCTGTCGGGCGTCGACATCATCGTCCGCCGGAAGGCGGGCGTCCCGCTCGTGTCGCTCGGCATCTACTATCCCCGCACGCGCTTCGATGCGCCCCATGAGGCCGGGCTTGGTGCGCTCGCCGTTCGATCCGCCATCCGCGGGGCGGGACCGCTCGACGCCCGGCAGCTGGCGTTCGGGTTCGAGGCGCTCGGGGGAACGGTCGCTCCGGTGATTGCCTCCGACTGGTTCGGCTTTGGATCGGGCGTGCTGGCCGAGCACGCCGGCCGCACGGCCGAGCTGCTCCGCCTCGTGCTCGATGCACCGCGGTTCGATCCCGACTCCGTGCGACGCGAGCGCGAGCTGCTCAGCGACGAGGTGCGGCAATCCACCGACGACATGTTCCGGTATCCTTTCGAACTGGCTTACCGCGCAGCGTTTGGGGATGCGGGCTACGGACTTCCCGTTCATGGCACGGTGGAAACGCTGGCGACGTTCGAGGCGGTGGACGCGGAGCGGTGGCTGTCGGCGACGCGACGCCAGGCTCGCCCCGTGGTGGTGGCGGTGGGTGACGTCGATGCCGAGGCGCTGACCGAGACACTCAGCCAGGTGTTTGGTGACTTGCCTCCGCAGGAGCGGGCGCTCAGTGGCGAGCCCGCCGTCATGCTGCACCAGCCGGACCACCGGGTCGTTGAGCGTGACCGGGCGCAGACGGCGCTTGCGATGGTGTTTCCTGGTCCCGATCGGCGCGACCCCGATCGCCACGCCGCCAACGTGTGGGCCGCCGTGGCCAGCGGACTGGGAGGCCGGCTGTTCGAGGCGCTGCGCGACCGTCGCTCGCTTGCGTATACGGTGCTCCTGAGCGGCTGGCAGCGCGGCCGTGGCGGCGCGATCGTGAGCTATATCGCCACCTCGCCCCAGCGTGAGGACGAGGCGCGCTCGTCCATGCTGGACGAACTTCGCCGCTTCGCGGCCGAACCGGTCTCGCCCGATGAGCTGCGCGACGCTGTGCGGTATCTCGATGGCCAGGTGCGGGTGCGCCGCCAGAGTGCCGGCGCCGTCACCAGCGAGATCCTCGAGGCCTGGATCATCGGCGAGGGACTGCAGGAACTGGACAATCCGGGCGGACGTTACCGGAACGTCACGGCCGATGCCGTGCAGGCCGCCGCAGCCGCAGCGCTATCCTCCGGCACGCATGCGGAGGGAGTGGTGAGGGGAAGACGGACAGACGGGCTGGCGGACAGACGGACAGATTGAGCTTTCCATGCTCGTAGTACGGGCGGCCTGCGGCCGCCCCCTGACACACCGATCTACAATCCACGAGTCGCATATGCCCAATACTCCAGACAAAACCCCCGACTGGCAGCATCTCTCCGACGCCGAATGGCGTGAGCGGCTGACGCCTGAGCAGTACCGTGTCACGCGGCAGGAGGGCACTGAGCCTGCCTTCACCGGCAAATACTGGGACAACCACACCGAGGGGATGTATCGCTGTGTCGCGTGCGGCCAGCCGCTCTTCTCGTCAGACGCCAAGTTTGAATCGGGCACCGGATGGCCAAGCTTCACCCGGCCCTTGGACGAGGATGCGGTGGAGACCAAGGAAGACCGGAAGCTGGGCATGGCCCGGACCGAGGTGCATTGCGCGCGGTGTGCCGCACACCTGGGCCACCTGTTTCCGGACGGCCCGAAGCCAACCGGACTCCGTTACTGCCTCAACTCCGCGTCGCTCGACTTCGACGCATCGAGCTCGGAGCCGCCGGAGAAGTGAGCCTCGAACGTGCTCGTGCGCTCGTGCTCGAGCACGGCTGGAACGCCACTTCCTACCAGATCATCAATCCTGGCATCTGCCACTGGTTCAGCGCCGCGGGTGATGCGGTGGTGGGCTACGTCGAGGCGGCGGGCGTGCGGGTTGTGGCAGGCGCGCCCATCGCGTCACTCCTGCGCCTTGGCGACGTGGCTGCGGAATTCGAAGCCGAGTCGCGGCACTGCGGTCTCGGTGTCTGCTATTTCGGCGCCGAGGAGCGGCTCGAGAACCTCTACCGGCACTCGCCCCACCATTCGATGGCGCTGCTCGGCGCGCAGCCGGCGTGGGATCCCCGGCATTGGGCCGCGATCTGCCGGGAGCATGCCTCGCTGCGCGCGCAGTTCCACCGGGCGCACAACAAGGACGTCACGGTAGACGAATGGCCGGTGGCGCTCGCCGAGGAACACCCAGCGCTGCGCCGCTGCCTGGACGAGTGGCTCTCGACCCGGGGGCTGCCGCCGTTGCACTTTCTCGTGGAACCGGAAACCCTGGCCCGCCTGACGGGACGGCGCATCTTCGTGGCCAGCCGTTCGGGCCAGGTGGTTGCCTTCCTCATTGCCTCACCGGTGCCGGCACGGCACGGCTGGCTGGTTGAACAGTTCGTGCGCGGGCATGGCGCCGTGAATGGCACGACCGACCTGCTGGTGGATGCCGCGATGCGAAGCTTTGCGGCGGAGGAGAGTCGCTTTGCGACCCTTGGCCTCGCGCCGCTCTCCCAGCACGTTCCCCCGGCAGGAGTGCCCAAGGAGCCGCTGTGGCTGCGCTTCGCGCTGGGCTGGGTGCGGCTGCATGGACGTCGCTTCTACAATTTTGCCGGACTCGACCGATTCAAGGCCCGGCTGCGGCCGATGCGGTGGGACCCGATATATGCCATCGCTGCCGAGCCCGACTTTCCACCGCGAATGCTCTACGCCATTGCTGGAGCATTTTCAGGGGGATCGCCGGTCGTGATGCTGGCGCGAGCGCTGGGGCGCGCGGTGGTGTGGGAGCTTACTGGGCGGCCGTCGCGAGGCGGCGGGTAATGACGTCGAGGCCCCGCTGCACGGCGGCAGCATCGCGACCGGCGATACTCACAACGCAGCGCCGTTCATTGGGCAGTGCATGCAGGATGACGTGCGCGTCGGGGCAGAGGAGGGCGGCCACCCAGGTGTCCGCACCGGTTCGCACGGTGGGTGAGCCCAGTGGCGTAATGCCCATGGCCCCCGCCGCGGCGACCAGGACGGCACCCAGCGCGTCGGCGTCACCGAGGCGCATCGGAGGCAGATTCTCGAGGTCGCCAAAATGCTGGGCCCAGGTCACGCCACACACCCCGCCTTGAGGAAGACTTCCGCGCGCGGGTATCGTTGTCGCCTGGGAAGCGCGCAATCACGTATCATGAGCGGTGGTCCATGACCCGCGAGGGTGAGGTTGGCAGAAGCTAGTCCGGCCCCGAAGGGCGAGCAAGAGCGTTCCATCACGACGGCCGACGTCCTGAGCGTGCTGCGCGTGCCCATGGCGCTCGCGTTCGTGCTTGTTCCCGACCAGCTCGTCCGAGTGGCGCTGCTCGCGGCCGCGGCGGCGAGTGACCTGCTCGATGGGCCCATTGCCCGGCGCTTCGGGGCTTCGCGCTTCGGGGCTTTCATCGATCCGCTGGCAGACAAGCTCTTCATGGGCTGCGCATTCGGCGTGGTGGCCTTCTCGGGCCGGCTCGAGCCGTTCGAGATCGTCGGTGTGCTGCTGCGGGACCTCGCTGCGGCGGTGGCATTCGTGACGACCATGGTGAGCGGACGGCCCTCTGCCATTCCTGCTCGTGCGGGCGGCAAGGCGGTGACCGTGGCGCAGGTCCTCACCCTGCTCGCGTTCCTGCTCGATTCCGAATTCCTGCGGCCAATGGCCTGGGCCACGACGGCCATCGCGCTCTATGCCATCTGGGATTACCAGCGTGTGGCGCCGCGGGCTCGGCAGCGCCTGGATCAATAACCTTTACGGGACGTCATGATGACATCTACCCGAGATGCGGAAATAACCTGGGAAGGCAAGCTGCTCTTTCGTGGCGGCGCGCCGGGGAAGCCCACCAGTCTCCTCGATGGAAACTCGGAGGAGGCGCCGAGCCCGGTGGTGACGCTGCTGCTGGCCGGGGCGGCGTGCGCCGCGAGCGACACGGTGCTGATCCTCGAGAAGATGCGGGTGGAGCTCGCCTCACTCCGGGTGCTGGCGCACGGCGTCCGGCGCGACAAGGAGCCGCGCCGCTTTGAAAAGATTCACTACATCTTCGAGAT
>DASSHL010000264.1:0-2113 GCA_035692845.1 Gemmatimonadales bacterium | reverse complement strand
TCCGCCAGCGCGTAGAACATGAACGCGTCGTCGGAATCGGGACTGTGGGCTACGTGGATGAGCATTGAGTCGAGAGTTAAGAGTGAAGAGTTAAGAGTTAAGAGTTAAGAGTTAAGAGTTGCGGAAGAAGCTGGAGCCGGTCGAGAGGCGAACGCTCAACTCTCAACTCTTAACTCTTAACTTCCTCCCGCCCGCTTCCGGAAATCATCAATCACCGTCTTGTGATCCACGTACTCTTCCCGGCGAGCGGTGCTTTCGGCGGGCCAGGCCTTGAGGAAATCGGCGTAGGCCCGGTGCAGGGCGGTGCTGTCACGCTGGAACTCGGCGATGTCGCCGCGGACGGCGTAAGCCAGGAGATAGCCGGGTGTCACGCGGAGCATCGTGTCGGTGAGCGCGAGTGCCTCGGTGATCCGCCCCACCTGCGCGTTGAGGATGGCGGCGTGATAGCGATCGTCCTGCGTCACCGTGTCAAGCTGGGCGTAGGCACCCAGCGCCATCGGGGTGAAGTTGATCACCGTGCTGCTGTCGCCCTGCGTGGCCGCCTGCATCACCCGGTTGTTGAGCCGGAGGAAGCGCTCCTGGGGCGAAAGCTGGCTGATGTCAGGTGCCTGGCCAGTGGGCAGGCCGCCACCCGGATCGGCACTCACCTGGGCGGAGGTGGCGTTGCCGGCGTTGGCCATGTCAGGCGCGCGCGCGCCAGTGTTGCCGGCGAGCATCTTCCAGACGATGATGGCGAGCAGCGCAATTACCACGGCTCCCGCCACCAGCCAGGCGGTGCGTTCCGAGCGGTTCGCAGGAGTGGGCACCAGCATGCGGGCGCCCGCCGCGGGGGCACCGCAGCGATGGCAGAAGCGGGCCTGCGCTGACAGCTCGGCGCCGCACGCGGCACAGGTGCGTGGCCCGACCGCTGTGCCGCAGGAGCTGCAGAATTTCCCGTCCGCGGCCCGGCCGCAGGCCGGACAGGTCGGGAAGGTCGCTGGTGTCTGGTCTGGCATGGGGGGGAATGTAATGGGGGGACACGGGACACGGGACACGGGACTCGAGCCACGGGTCGCGCGTCCCGAGTCTCGCGTCCATCTTGCCCCCTCCTCGATCCCGTCCGAGATTACCCGCTCCCGTTTCCAGGCCATCATGACCGATCTCCGTCCCACCCTCGCCGACTTCCCCGCCGACCTCGCCGGTGCCACCAGGGCCGACGTGCTCGACCTCATCACCCGGTTCCAGGTCGATTTTCTCCGGCTCCAGTTCACCGACATCCTCGGCATCAACAAGAACGTGGAAGTGCCGAGGAGCCGGTTCGAGAAGGCGCTGGAAGGGGAAATCATGTTCGACGGATCCTCCATCGAGGGGTTCGTCCGGATCGAGGAGAGCGACATGCTCCTCAAGCCGGACCTGCCCACCCTGCGGATCCTGCCCTATGAGGACGAAGGCGGGCGCATCGCGCGCCTGCTCTGTGACGTCTACCTGCCCGACAACTCACCGTTCAGCGGCTGTCCCCGGCTGGTGCTCAAGCGCCAGCTTGCGCGGGCGGAGAAGCTGGGCTTCACCATGATGGCGGGGTGCGAGGCGGAGTTCTTCCTGTTCGAGGGCTCGGCGGATGGCTCGGTCACCACGGTCACCCATGACGACGGGAGCTATTTCGATCTCGGTCCCAAGGACCGGGGCGAAGAGATCCGGCGGGTGATGGTGGACCAGCTGGTGAGCATGGGGATCGAGGTGGAAGCGGCGCATCACGAAGTGTCGCGCGGCCAGCACGAGATCGATCTTCGCTATGCCGACGCGCTGGTCACCGCCGACAACTTCGCCACGTTCAAGTATGTGGTGCGGAACGTGGCGTCGCGATTCGGCTATGTGGCGTCCTTCATGCCCAAGCCGATCGAGGGCATCAACGGCAGCGGCATGCACATGCACCAGTCGCTCTTCCGCGGGGAAGGGAAGAACGCCTTCCACGATCCGAAGACCGAGAACGGGTTGAGCGCGCTGGCGCTGAGTTATATCGAAGGGTTGCTGCAGCATGCGCGCGGCTTCTGCGCCATCACCAATCCGCTGGTCAATTCCTACAAGCGGCTGGTGCCGGGATTCGAGGCGCCGGTCAACGTTGCGTGGTCCATGC
>DASSHL010000263.1:0-4249 GCA_035692845.1 Gemmatimonadales bacterium | reverse complement strand
GGCGGTCTGGGCGACCCCGAAATCGACGAGTTTGGCGCCGTCGTCTGGGGTGATGACGATGTTCTCCGGACGGACGTCGAGATGGACCAGACCGCGCGCGTGGAGATGATCGAGCGCGGCGGCGAGGCCTTCCAGGACGGGGACGACCTCTTCCGGGGAAAAAGGCAGACCCGCGGCGATCGCCTCGCGCAACGTGCGGCCCTGCACGTACTCCAACACGAGCCACGGCGCGCCGCGCTCCTCGCTGAACGTGAGCGCCCGGATCACGTTCGGGTGGGACAGGAACTGGAGGAGGCGGGCTTCGCGCCGGAAGCGCGCCCGCATTTCAGGGTCGGCACGGTACTCGAGGCGAAGGGTTTTGACGACCACCGGGTTGCGCGTCCGCAGATCGCGGCCGTGATGAGCGACGGCGATGCCGGAGCCGGTCGCGGGCGTCGTCAGATCGACCGCGTAGCGGCCGGCGATCGTCGTCCGCGGATCGGCGCCTGGCTCGCCCGCGTCCGGCTGTGCCGGGTCGAGCGCTGGATCGTGCTGATCGGCCGGTTCGGCGTCGCTCGGCGGCGCCCCGGCGTTTTCGTCATCCACGGTGGCCATCACTCGCAAGGAACGCCCGGGGTCGGCGGGTGACTGGGCGGCTGCGCGGCAACTCTAGCAGATGACCTTTCTTGTCTCCGCGCCGCGGTGGGTCTGCCCTACGCGGCGGCGCGCTGTTCCACCCGCGCCGGCTCCCCGGCGTCCTCGCCGATGTAGTATGTCCAGCGCTGGATGTAGCCGCGCGCCTGGACGGCGACGGGCGGCGCATCCGGGAACTTGCGAGATGGCTCGACCAGCTCGGCGGCGTCCTGCGGACTGGTCAGGCAGAAGCGGGGCGTGCGGCCGAACTTCTCCTCGTAGCGTTCGATGGCGTCGGCCAGCTTGGCGCGGGCCGGCTTCTTGCGGTCGGGATCGTACCAACCCAGAAACATGACAACCTCCTGCGGGGTCTCGCGCCGCCCCACCCGGAGCGGCGTCGCGGTCTCACTATGGTACCAGAACATCAGTTCTATTTCCAGGTAGAAGGCGCGTACGTACGGGGATGGATCTATCAGCTATCAGCTATCGGCTATCAGCTATGGACTATTGGCTATGGGCTATCGGTTGTCGGCGCTCGGCGTCGCCGACTGACCGACTGACCGCCTGTCCGACTCACCGACTGATAGCTGATAGCTGATAACGCGATGTGCAGGTTTCGATGCTAGTCCAGGAGCTGGGCGAAGGAGAGGGGTGGGTGGCCCTGCTCCAGGCAGAGGGAGACGGCGATGGTGTGGCTGAGCACCTTGCGCAGGGCGCGGCTGGTCAGATGCCAGACATCGCGGGCCCAGATGCGCTTGAGGTGGTAGCGCTCCACGAATTGCGCCGCCACCGTCTCGATCCGCCAGCGCACGCGCGTCAGCCGCTTGCTGCCGACCGGGTCGGGGTCGGTGGCGCGCTTTTTGAACGGGGCCTGCAGGGCGATGCCGGCCGGGGCCAGCGCAGCGGTCAGCTTCGGGTTCCAATAGTTGCGATCCCCCAGCACCTGCCCGATGGCGCCCTCCACCACCTCGGGCACCAGGTCCAGGTCGTGGGCGTTGGCCGGAGCCACCTGCAACGCCGTGACCACGCCGGGCCAACTGACCCGAAAGTGGTGCCGGAAGCCGTAGAAGGTCGCCTTACTGCCGGTGTCGCGGCCGAAGGCGGCCTCGCCCTTGAAGCGCGAACAGCTCCAGGCGCGGCCGAACCGGCAGACCGGGGTCGGCACGCTGTCGACGAACGACAGCGCTGGATCATGCAAGAGCCGGTCGAGCAGCCGCCGCCACAGCCGCTCCTTGACGGCCCACAGGTTGGCCGCTTGGCGGGCGAAGGTGGTGCGATGGACCTGGGCCAGCGCCGGGAACCACGTGGGATGCTCGCGCCGGAAGTAGGCGTAGATGGCCACGTCCCGGTCGTGGCCCAAAAACTCCCCCACCACCTCCATCGTCAGCACCTCGCTGTCGGCCAAGGTCGGCGCGGGACCGCGCCGCCGGATGCGACGCCAGCCCGGGTCCGCTTGCGACGCGTCCACCAGATCCTCGACCAGACACAACACGGCTATAGTGAAGCTCTCCAGGTCCACGGGGCACCTCCATGCGATCACGGTTTAGCACCGCGCATGGTAGGCCCACCTCGCGGACCTGGTCCCAAAACCTGCACATCGCGTTATCGGCTATCAGCTATCAGTCGGTGAGTCGGTGAGTCGGTCAGTCGGTGAGGACGAGCATTGGCCGCTCGCCAATGGCCAAGAGCCGATAGCTGATAGCTGATAGCCAATAGCTGATAGCCGATAGCCGATAATCAGACGCCGTATCGTCCCACGGACAGCCATGGAACCACTGCTCAAAGTCATCGACCTGCACAAGAGCTTCGGCGCCAACGAGGTGCTGAAAGGGATCGACCTGGACGTGACGGCGGGGGAGACGATCACCATCATCGGGCCGAGTGGCTCGGGGAAGACGACGCTGCTGCGCTGCATCAACTACCTGGAGCGGCCGACCAGCGGGCACGTCTACATCGAGGATCGCCTCGTCGGTGAGAACTGGAACGGCCGCGAGTTCCGCCACGTCGGCGACCGCGAGCTGGCCACGGAACGGACCGAGATGGGGATGGTCTTCCAGCGCTTCAACCTCTGGCCGCATTTGACGGCGCTGGGGAATGTGACGCTGGGGCCGATCCGGGTCCTGAAGAAGCCCGCTGCGCAGGCGCGGGCCGAGGGGCAGGCGCTGCTGGAGAAGGTCGGGCTGGGGCACAAGGCGGACGAATATCCGGAGCGTCTCTCCGGCGGCCAGCAACAGCGGGTCGCCATCGCCCGTGCGCTGGCGATGCAGCCGAAGCTCCTCCTCTTCGACGAGCCGACGAGCGCGCTCGACCCGGAGCTGATCGGCGAGGTGCTCAACGTGATGCGCGCCCTGGCATTGGAGGGGCGGACGATGCTGGTGGTGACGCACGAGATGCGCTTCGCGCAGGACGTCGCCGACCGCGTCATCTTCATGGATCACGGCGTCATCGTCGAAGAGGGGCCGCCCACGCAGCTCTTCGCCAACCCCGCACACACCCGCACGCGGGAATTCCTGCGCCAGGTCGTGGAGCGCTAGCGGCCGATGCTCTTCTGGGAGCGGTTCTGGGCGAACCTGCCCTACTTCCTGGAGGTGCTCATCCCGGCGGCGGGGATGACCGTGCGTATCGCCGTCGGCGCGTTCGTGCTGGCGATCGTCGTCGGCCTCATCCTCGCGCTGCTGCAGACGATCCGCGTCGCGGTCATCACCGTCGTGGTCCGTACATACATCGAGATCGTGCGCGGCACGCCGGTGCTGGCCCAGCTCTTCATCCTCTACTTCGGGCTGACGGAGTTCGGCGTCCGGTTGACCCCGGTGCAGGCGGCCATCCTGGGGCTGGGACTCAATGGCGGCGCCTACCTGGCAGAGGTTTTCCGCGCCGGGATCGCGTCGATCCACGCCGGGCAGATGGAAGCGGCGCTGACCGTCGGCATGACGCCGCTGCTCGCCATGCGCTACGTGATCCTGCCGCAGGCCCTCAACGTCGTCGTGCCGCCGACGACGAACTACAGCATCGCCCTGCTCAAGGACACCGCGATCGTCTCCGCCGTTGCTGCGCCGGAGATCATGTTCAAGGCGCGCAATCTGGTGATGGAGACCTACCTCAGCGCCCAGATCTACCTGCTGGTGGCGCTCATGTACCTGGTCATGAGCCTCATTCTGGCGTACGTCTCGCGACGTCTGGAGCGGCGGCTGGCCGTGAGCGGGGCGCAGGGAAGGGCGAGCGCCGCGTGAACGAGTTCCTGGCCGTCTACGAGGAGCACCTGGCGGAGTGGCTGCCGCAACTGATCGACGCTGCCGGCAACACGCTGCGCATGACGGCGCTGGCGTTCGCGCTCGCCTTCGTGGTCGGCCTGCTCCTGGCGCTGGCCAAGCTCTCGCCAGTGCTGCCGCTGCGCTGGTTCGCGTCGGGCTACATCGAGGTGATGCGCGGTATCCCCTCGCTGGCGATTCTCTTCCTGATCTACTTCGGGCTGGCCGATTTCGGGCTCGTCTTCGACGCCTTCCCGGCGGCGGTGATTGGCTTCGGACTGAACGGCGCGGCCTACATGGCGGAGATTTTCCGCGCCGGCATCCTCTCCATCCACGGCGGTCAGATGGAAGCGGCCCTCACGGTCGGCATGACCCCGCTCGCCGCCATG
>DASSHL010000262.1:0-11183 GCA_035692845.1 Gemmatimonadales bacterium | reverse complement strand
CTGCATCAGGACGGCCGCGTGCTGGGCTCGGGCTATCGCGCGCTTACCCAGTTCTTCCCGGAGCCCGGCTGGGTGGAACATGACGCCGAGGAAATCTTCCGGCTCACGGTCGAGGCCGGCCGTGACGCCATTCGAGCGGCGGGCGAAATGCCGGCGGGAATCGGCATCACTAACCAGCGCGAGACGACTGTCCCCTGGGATCGGCGCACGCTCGCGCCAGTCGCCCGGGCCATCGTGTGGCAGGACCGGCGCACGACGGCGCGCTGCGCCGAGCTGCGGGAAAGCGGTGTCGAGGCGATGCTGCGCGAGCGGACGGGCCTGGTGGCGGATCCCTATTTCAGTGCAACAAAGATCGAGTGGATGCTCAGTGACGCGGGACTTGGGACGCGGGCGGCGCGGGGTGAGCTGGCTGTGGGCACCATGGATTCATGGCTCATTGCAAAGCTTACCGGTGGGCGAGTGCACGTGACCGATCACACCAATGCATCGCGTACACTTCTCTATGACCTGCGCCAGCGCGACTGGTCCGATGAATTACTGGACATCTTCGCTGTGCCGAGGGCGCTGCTGCCTGCCATCGTGCCATCGAGCGGTGTCGTGGCCGAGAGCGATCCGGCCCATTTCGGCGTTTCCCTGCCGATTGCCGGGATAGCGGGAGACCAGCAGGCGTCGCTGTTCGGGCTGGGCTGCGTTCGGCGTGGAGAGGCGAAGAACACCTATGGAACCGGTGCTTTCCTGCTGGTGCACCAGGGTGACCAGGCGCCAGTGCCGGAGCGAGGCGTGCTCCTCACGGCAGCATGCGGCCCGCGTGGTGAAGTGGCGTATGCTCTCGAAGGGAGTCTTCTGGTGGCGGGAGCCGCCGTGCAATGGCTCCGTGACCAGCTCGGCATCATCTCGACGGCAGCGGAAACCGAGACGCTCGCGCGCAGCGTACCCGACACCGGCGGTGTGCATTTCGTGCCCGCCTTCGCCGGACTGGGCACCCCGCATTGGGCGCCCGATGTGCGCGGCACCATTACCGGTCTCACCCGTGGGACCACGCGCGCGCATCTTGCCCGCGCCGCGCTCGAGGCGATGGCGTTTGGCGTGGCCGAGCTCTACGAGGCGATGCTAGGCACGTCGCCGCTCAAGGTCGACGGCGGAGCGTCTGCCAATGCCTGGCTGATGCAGTTCCAGGCGGACATGCTGGGCATGCCGGTCCAGCGGCCCGATGTGATTGATACGACTGCGCTGGGCGCTGCGGGGCTTGCCGGGATTGCGTTGGGACTCTGGCGGGATGTCGGTGACTTTGTCGCCAGCCGCCACTTCACCACCTTCACGCCAGCGATGGAGCCCGGGAAGCGTCGCAGCCTGCTGGCTGGGTGGCATCGGGCAATCGCCGCCGCCCTCGCCTGGGCCGATCGCGCTGGCGGCGCCTAGGGAATCGCAGCCCCGTGGCAGGCGGTACACATCTCCGGATTCTTGCGCTTCAGTCGCTCCGCGTCGAACCCCGGGCCGTGGGGATTGAAGCGACGCCCTCCTGCCGCAGCGTGGCACGTCAGGCAATCACGCTCCACGTGACAGCTGACACAGGTTTCCAGCTCCTGGCGGGCTGCCTTGCCGTGGCCAAACAGGAAGTTGGGATTGGCGTCGTGATAGCCCGCGTGCAGCGGGCCTGTGGAACGCAGGCCCGACTGCGCGTGGCAACTGGCGCAGAAGGATGCGGCATTGTGGCAGTCGGCGCAGTTGGTCGAGCGCGCATAGGCCGCCGCGGGATGCCGAGTCAGGAAATTGGCCGGATGATAGCCCTTGCTGTCGCCAGGCGACGGGATGTGGCAGGACAGGCACTCCGTTCGCGCGTGGCAGGTGACGCAGGTGCGGGCTGCCGCCCGAGCGAAGGGCGCATGTGTATCCGTGAAATCCGCTCCATGCGTCGGTGGCCGGCGGCGCCGAGTCACGGCGCCCTCGGCCCGACCAGTTCCTGCGCGGGCGAGCCGTAGCACGGGACGGGGGGTGGTGCCGGCATGACAGGTGAGGCAACTCTCCTGCGTATGGCAGGTCGCGCAGGTCGCAGCTGTCCCGATCCCCCGGCCGTGCAGCTCAGCAAAGCCCGATGCGCTGTGGGAGGCAGGTGCCTCGACCGTGGCCTCGATCGCAAGTGACCGGGCGTCAGGGGCCAGGGCCTGGATGGCGGGCGTCTCCGGCGCATTCACGTGGCACTGCAGGCAGAAGTCGCGTGCGTGGCAGGTGGCACAGGAGGCGGCCACCGGCTGTCCCTGTTGTCGCTGGGCGGTGGCCAGGGTGCCGTGGCCCGCACTGCTGAACCCGGGCTCCCGGTGCGAGGACGGCTCGCGGAACCCGCCGATGTCCTCCTGGGTGAGCCGGACGGCGCGCACCAGCGGCAGATGACACGTTGAGCACGCTGTGTCGGGTGCCGACAGGTGAGGCGTCGTGATGCCGTGACAGGTGAGGCAAGACCGGTTCACGGCGAGCGACACTTCCATCGGAGACGCTCCGGCCCTGACATGGCACGTCGCACAGCGCCACGCCGAATCCGAAGGAATGGTGCCTCGGCGGGTCAGCTCAGCTGCGTGACGCTGGTGATCGAAGCGCAGGTTGGTCCGCGGCAGCTCGGCCGGGGCAGCCCAGTCGGTCCGGCGCTCGATGGTGCCGTCATGACAGGTTGCACAGGCGGTGGGTGCGGGCCAGGGATTTCCTCCTGTCCGCACGCCCGCGTGGCAACTGGTGCAGGACGGAAACAGCCGGGCGTGCTGTTCATGCCTGAACTGGTCCGCTCCGGGCAGCATCGTGGCGGCGGCCACACCGGTGCCGGCGGCCACCGCGAGGATGACGCCAATAAACAGCAGCGAGCGTCGAGGTGCTGTCATGGCGGCACGCCCTGGGCGGAATGGCGCGGCCGTGCGGGCGGCAGGGGCAGCGGTCGAGCGCCGCCAAAGAGCAACGTCAGCCGCGCGTTGAGCCGTGTCTGTGACCAGTCAAACGCCGCTGCATCCGGCCGGTCCCGTGTTTCCCAGTAGTGCGCGAAGCCTGCCCCCGTTCGTACCCGATCGGAAACCTCCCAGTCTGCATCGAGGCCGAACATGCTCACACTCGCATCGTCGTAGCGGAATTCGAGCGGACGCTGCAAGGCGGCGCCGCTCGCGCGCAGTTCGAGGTGAGCCTCCGGCCGGAAGACAACCGCCGCGTCGACTCCACGGGATGCAGCGCCGGGCCCGAATTCGCGATGCGCGTCCAGTTCGGCCCGCCACATCGCAGTCAGGTCCGCCGAGGCCCCGAGGCTCGCACGCCAGCCATCATCCTCGACGGTGACCAACGGGGTGGACGCCTCGGCGGGTTCGAACCAGTAGCGCTCGCCGCGGGCGTGCAGTTCTATCGACCGGCGCGGACGGACCCACGCCGCGGCGGAGATGGAATTGAACGGTACGGGACTGAAGGCACCCCAGATGGTCCATAGATCGAAATGCGGCCGGTAGTGGCGAGCCTGCACGGCGGCGGTCACGATTGGTGTGACGTACCGGGCCTGCACATCGGCGCTGCCCCAGAATCCCTGCGCCATGTCGTACTCGGCGCCGCCGGACAGCACGAGGTGGCCGCTGGCGCGCGCGTCACCGGAGAAGGCCGCACGTTCGGAGACCAGGTAGTCGGATCGCCCATCCAGCTCGCGCTGGTAGTCGACGCGGGCGTGCCCGCCGCGGCCGCTATAGCCCGCCCCCGCGCCGAAGACCGTGCTGCGGTGGCTTGGCCGGAACTCGTCGAGCGGATTCAGCGCCGGGCTGGTGATGGGCAGCGCCGTCGCGCGTGCGAGGCCCCAGCCCGCCCACGCCTCCGCCTCCAGGCCGGTGCTGCCAGCCCGTACTCTCGCGCGGGCGCCGTCGAAGTTGGTGGGGCCGAGGCGCGTGAACATCGCCTGGCGGCCCAGTGCGACCGTGAGCGCCGCATTGGTGTATTCGGCGTAAGCTTCGAGCAGCTGGGCCGCGGGCTCGGTGCCGGGCCAGGCATCAGCCGAAGAGAGGTC
This sequence comes from Gemmatimonadales bacterium, assembly GCA_035692845.1. Taxonomy (GTDB): domain Bacteria; phylum Gemmatimonadota; class Gemmatimonadetes; order Gemmatimonadales; family GWC2-71-9; genus CAMLHP01. The sequence goes on along the minus strand of DASSHL010000262.1, from coordinate 7,168 downwards.
GGTGAGGAGACGGCCATTCCCGTGCAGGCTGAGTCCGGCGACACCGAAGCCCCAGGCGGTGAATGCCGCCGACTGGGTAAACGGCGCCGCCCGGAGCACGGGCCCCGGCAGGAAAAACCGGCAGATGCCCGCGGGATCGCAGGAGACCGCGATTCCGTCACCTGTCATCGGCCCTCCCGTCGGGCCCGTTACGGTCTCTGCCTCGGGGACACTGTCCTCTGTCACACCGCGGAAATCCACCCGCTGGACGCGCGAGTCCAGCCGCAGGCTGTAGCCCTGTCCGTGGAGCAGCGGTATCCAGCCTCCGAGGGCGAGCAGCGCGACGACACCGATGGTGCGGCTCATGGGTCCGGCGCTCGCGTAAGGCGCTCCCGATAGCGTTCCGGGCTCGCGAGGAAGTGGCAGGTTACGCACTCGCGATCGGCAAGGTGGCGCACCTGGTCCGTGTGGCACGTGAGACAGAGTGCCCGGGTGGGATGGAGTTCCCGGATGGTCGACACCGCGTGGCAGTCATCACAGTTGCGATGCCCTTCGACTGGTCGCGCGTGTGCGGGGCGAACCTCGCTGCCGGTGTGGCAGGCCGCACAGGCACGCTGCTGCTGGTGATGCTCGACGTGACACTCCGTGCATCGGGTGACAGCTGGCGCTGGTGCAAGGGAAACCTGCGTCGTGTGGCAGGTCACGCAGTTGATTGAATCGTGGGCCGCATGCTCAAACCCGACGGCGCGTGCCCTCGGTGGGTGCTGCTGCACCTGGACCGACACCGTCTCCGCGATCGCGGCGCGCAGGTCATCGGGCTCGTGGCAGGTGCTGCAGCGGCTCGTGGCCGGCGCCTGATGATGACAGATCTGGCAGCCGCGAGGGCGCTGGAACGTCAGGTCGCCGTGACCGCTGCTCGTGGCGTGGCAGGTAATGCAGGGGAGGCGGCGGTGGCGTGCGTGTGAGAAGCTGTCGGCAGGGGCGAGCGGGTTCACCTGCGAGGCAGGGGAGTCGCGCACGGACGGCGGTACCGTGGCGCCGAGTGAGACCCGCTGCAGTGCCGCGGTCGTGTCAAATGGGAGCGGCGGGCGCAGCCGCCCGCGCGTCCGTTCACGAACGCTTTCGTGACAGCCCGCGCAATCGCTCGCGTCCACCCGGGCGCTGTGGGGCGTGTGACAGGTCTGGCATTGTTGCGCGACGCCGCGATGCCTGAGCCCCACATGGAATGGCTCGTCGCGCCAGTCGGCATGGCATCCGGCTGACGCGCAGCTCTTGAGCGCGGCCTCAGGGCGGGTCTGCTGGTGCGGGTTATGGCACATGCCGCACGTGCCGTTGTGCGGATCGCGATCCGGATTGAAGTCGGCGATCAGCGTCTTCATCTGGTGGCAGGAGGCGCATTGCTCCATCGTGGGAACCAGCGTGGCCGCCGCGGAATCGCGGGTGGCAAGCGCCGGCACTTCCCTGGTGAACTGATGGCACGCCGTGCAGTGCATCGACGTCTGGTTGGCCATTCGGCCCAGCCGGATGCGAACGCTGTCGGTGAGGTGGCACCCCTGCTGCGCGCACGTCTGGTTGACGGGCCGGAAGCGATGCGCCGTCTGCGCGTGACAGGTGAGGCAGTCCACCTTGCCGGTGAGCGAGTCGGATTCGAGATGGGTGCGGTGGCCCGCCGTGGAAGCAATGGCCTGCCAGTTCTCGCGCGCGTCGCCGCGCACATGGCAGCGCTCGCACACATCGCGCGGCACCTTGGCGTGCGGCGGAATTTCCTTTTCCCGGCGGCCCGACATCCAGAAGACGAGCTTGACCGCCTCCTTCCCGACCTTGAGCGCATGGCATGCATGACAGCTCAGGGTGTCATGCTTCCCTTCGATGCGGTGGACCAGGCTGTAGTAACCCGTGTCCGGCAGCACCCAGGCCTCGCCACTGCCGACAAAGATGTGGCACCCACTGCAGAAGCGGTTGTCGTGCTGGACAAACTGGTTGGTGCGGTAGCCGAAGGCAGCGACCAGGAGCAGGACCAGCGCGGCCAGGCTCACGAGGCTCGCCTGAAACCCGATGCTCCGCGCCTGGAGCCAGTGCGCGACCGTTCTTCGGTGTCGCCAGAGGAGGCGCGCCAGCAATGCGGCCACGATCGCGGCCAGGATGGCACCGCCCCACATCAGCCACGGCGGCCGCTGGAAGATCCACTGCACGACTGCGATGACGGGATCGGGGATGTGCGGACTGTGAACGGTGGAGTCGATGGCGGCCTGCTGGCGCAGCCCGATGGGCCCGGAGTCCTGGGCCACTGCCAGGACTCCAGGACTGAACACAGCGGCGAGCTCGACCAGCACCGGTGCCAGGTTCAGCGGAGCGAGATGATCTTCGCGGCGCTTCCGGCCTGGGGTCCTGCTCCCGGTACCGGCGAGTCCAGGATCTGCCTCGCCGCAGCCGGGGGCGCCGGCAGCGAATACTTCGCCTGCATCTCCTGGATGCTGGCGCGGAGCAGCGCTTCCGCCAGGAACGGATTGTGGACACCCAGCGACTTGTCGCCGTTGCTGTAGAGCCCTTCACCCACGAGGCGGGCGTTGAATTCACCGCCTTCGGCTGCACTGATAACCGTGTCCGGCTTGAACTCGTCGGGGGAATTCTGCTTCACCGTGGGCAGGTAGCCGAGATCGACGCCGGCGTCGATGAGCTGGTTGCCGTTCACGTCCTGCCACAGCACGTCGGCCAGCGTCTTGAGGCGGGCACGCAGGTTCACGAGGGCCGATGCAGCCACATCGCCGGACGCGTGGCAGCCCGAGTTGGAGCAGCCGGCAAAGCTTCGGGCCCCGGTCGTGTAGGCGCAGCTGTTGTCGGCCTCGGGCCGGCCCTCGGCGTCGAGGCAGGGAATTGGCCGGAAGAGGTGGCCGGTGCTGTGGAGGACGAAGGCTCCCGTGGCCTTGTCGGTGACGTCATACGTGTTCACGTGGCAACCGGCGCAGAGCCGAGGGTTCCGCTCGGATGCGTGCGACGTGAAGATGCGCGAGGTATCGTAGGCGAAGCCTGCCGGACGGTAACCGGCGGTACCCAGCAGGACCGCGCCCTGCGGCGCGTGCGGCCTTGCCCCGTACGCACTCCCGCCCGCCGGCTCGGTGCGCCGGATATGGCAGCGCATGCACAGGTTCTGCTCCGGGTCGGGCGACGAAATGGAGAAGCGCAGCTGGCCTTCATTAGGAGATCCATGCGGATCATGGCAGACCACGCACGTGGTCGCCATCGGCTCCGCCTCGTTGCGCTCGGCGTACGCCGCATCGGCGTTCCACGCCACCAGCGTCTGGCGGCCGTTGTGACAGCTGGCGCATCCGGTCTCCGACGCCGGCTCCTCGATGATCTGCGCGTGGGCAGACTGGGACCATTCCTCCGCAAAGGGCTGGTGCACGCCCGAGTGACAGGATGCGCAGCTCGCAGCCGTGTCATCCAGCGTCGCGTGGGCCAGCGGCACGTTGCCGGTACGATCCGGTGCCTCAACGTGCTTCAGCCCGGGGCCGTGGCAGCTCTCGCACTGCACGTTGTGGTAGGCGGAATCCTGGACCACGTTCCAGCCTGCCGGAGCGGCGAGGCCGTTGCCGCGCTCGGACACCGTGTGGCAGCCATAACAGCTGGGCTGGGCGTGCCCGGAGCTTGCCAGGGTCTCGAAGGCACCCGCGTGGGCCGACGTCTTCCAGTCCTTTCCGTGCTCGACATGGCAATTGCCGCAGGTGGTCTGGTTCGAGGCCACGTCAAACAAGCCGAGGAATCCGTTGATGCTATCTGGTGGCGGATTGAACGGCGGGCGGTCGCGAAAGACAATCTTGTCGGAACTGCACCCGGCCAGGAAGGCGAGGGTGGTGAGCAGGGCAGCCAGGACACCGGGACGGGACGCTCGCGCGAACGGCATAGCCAGCCTCAGGCGGTGAACTTTGCACGTAGTATCTACGTATTTTTCCGGAAGCCGCAAGACCCTGCGCCGATCCTAAGTGGATCTTCACTGCGGCTTCATGAAACGCCTAACAGCAGGCGCCATTCTCATGGGAGCGGCCCGTGAGGCTCGCCATCAGGAGGAATCCATGACAGCGGCACGTTGCCAGCGCTGCGGAACGGCCTTGTTCCCGGAAGCACGCTTCTGCCCCCAATGCGGGTTGCCAGGCGGGAGTCAGCTGGTAACGCGGGGTGCGGGCCCGCTGCCACTGGCGGTGGCCACCGTGGCGCTGGTGGCGCTCATCGCTGCACTCTCATGGAATTTCCGGGGCAGTGCCGGTGCGGGGGAGCCCGCCGCAGAGGCGGGGGGCGGCGTCGCGACCCCGCCCGACATCAGCGGCATGTCGCCGCGCGAGCGATTCGATCGTTTGTATAATCGCAGCATGCAGGCGGCCGAATCGGGCGATGCGGCCACGCTGGGCACCTTCGGGCCGATGGCCCTGCTGGCCTACTCCCAGCTCGACTCAGTGGACGCGGACGCGCGTTACCACGCGGCGATGCTGAGACTGCACAGCGGTGACGTCCCCGGCGCCGCGGCACTGGCCGATTCCATCCTCGCCGCCGACCCGGGGCACTTGCTCGGCTATGTGATCGAGGCGACAATTGCCCGTTGGAACCGCGACAGTGCCGGCCTTGCTGCCGCCCGGGCTGCATTCCTCCAGCACTACGATGTCGAGATGGCACGGGGCAGGCCCGAGTATGCCGACCACCGGTCCATCCTGGACGACACCCGGCGCGAGGCGCTTGCGGCGAGGGAAGGGTCGCTGAAGTCGTAGGAGATGAGTCGAACGGCGGGAGTCGCAAGTCATAAGTCATGAGGCGCAGGCTGGGGGACAGCCGACGAGCTTCGCAGCCCCCGAGGCGCCACGCCCTGACACCACCCCGTCTCCGGAGCTATACTTTATCCCATGAAAGCCGGAACCAAATTTCTGATCGGCGCGGGAATCATCGTCGCCGCGGTGAGCTGGCTCATCGTCGAGGGGGTGCGGGAGACCGGCACCTATTACCTGACACCGACGGAGCTGGCCCAGAAGGCAGCCACCGACTCCAGCTTTTTCGGGTTGGGCGTGCGCGTTGGGGGAGCCAAGGTTGTCCCCGGGTCGGTGACCCGTGACGTCGGCGCACAGGAGATTGACTTCCGTATCTCCGACGGCCACCAGGAGTATGCGGTCAATTATCATGGCATCGTGCCGGACACCTTTACCGGCGCCGACGACATCGAAGTCATCGTGGACGGCAGCCTGGGTCGCGATGGCGTCATCCGCGCCACGGAAGTGCTCGCCAAGTGCGGTTCGCGCTATGAGGCGGCCGCCGAGGATGCGCGTCGGCAGGCCTGACGCCAGATGACCTTTCTCGGGCAGTTTGCGCTCTGGACGGCGTTCCTTGTCGGCCTATGGGGCGCCGTCGTCTCGTTCTCCGGCCGCTGGCGCGGCCGGCCCGACCTGGCACGGAGCGTACGGCGCTCGGTGTTCGTGGTGTTCGGCGCGCTTGCCGTCGCGTCGATCTGCCTCTGGAAGGGCCTGCTCTCACACGACTTCAACATCGAGTACGTGTGGGCCTACACCTCCCGGAATCTCCCGACCTATTTCGTGGTTTCCGCCTTCTGGGCGGGACAGAAGGGCTCGTTGCTCTTCTGGGCGGTGGTCCTGTCCACCTTTGCCGCGCTGGCCCAGTGGCTCACGGCGCGCCGCCATGCGCACCTCCTGCCGTACGTAGCGGGCGTGACCAACGCGGTCGTCATCTTCTTTGTCAGCGTGATGCTGTTCGCGGCTAATCCGTTCGAGCGGCTGGGCTTCACGCCACTCGACGGGCGCGGCCTCAACCCGCAGCTCCAGAATGTGGGCATGGTGATCCATCCGCCCATGCTCTATCTCGGCTACATCAGCATCACCATCCCGTTCGCCTTTGCGGTGGCCGCGCTGCTCTCGCGCCGCATGGACTCGGGCTGGGTCGTGGCCATCCGGAAATGGACGCTCGTCTCCTGGCTCTTTCTCTCCATCGGGATCACGCTGGGCATGTGGTGGGCCTACGTGGAGCTGGGCTGGGGTGGCTACTGGGCGTGGGATCCGGTGGAGAACGCGAGCTTCCTGCCCTGGCTCACCATGACGGCATTCCTGCACTCCGTCATGATCCAGGAGAAGCGGGGGATGCTCAAGCGCTGGAACCTGGCGCTGGTGGTGGGATCATTCCTGCTCAGCATCTTCGGCACGTTCATCACCAGGTCCGGCGTGATCGCGAGCGTGCACAGCTTCACCCAGTCGAATGTCGGCTACTTCTTCCTCGGCTTCCTGGTGGTCGCGGGGGCAGGTGCCTATACGCTGCTGTACACCCGCTGGCCGTCGCTCGAGCCTGACAGCCAGCTCGAGAGCATGCTGAGCCGGGAAGCGGCCTTCCTTTTCAATAACCTGGTGCTGGTCGGCATCGCCTTCTCGGTGCTCTGGGGCACGCTCTTTCCGATCCTCTCCGAGCTGGTGCGGGAGACCAAGATCACGGTCGGCCCGCCATTCTTCAACAAGGTGAACATCCCGCTCGGCCTGCTGCTGCTGGCGCTCACCGGCATCGGGCCGCTGATCGCGTGGCGGCGCGCATCGAAGGCCAACCTGAAGCGCCAGTTTACCATCCCCCTGACGGCGGGTATCGGCACCGCACTGGTGCTCCTGATCGCGGGCATGCGCGACCCATACCCGGTTGTCGCCTTGTCGCTCGGCGGGTTCGTCCTGGGCACCGTGGGCCAGGAGTTCTGGCGCGGCATCCGCGCCCGGCGGCGGATGCACGGCGAGGGAGTGGGCCGTGCCTTGCTCCAGCTCATCGCGCGCAACCGGCGCCGCTATGGCGGCTACATCGTGCACACCGCGATCGTGATCTATTTCGTGGCGTTCACCGGCATGGCCTTCAAGACTGAACGTGAAGCGACCCTCAAGCCTGGCCAAAGCGTGCAGGTCAAGAGCCCATACGGCTACACGTACACGCTGACCCATGTGGGGGTGTCGCAGTACAAGGCACTCAACCGCTTCGTCACTGCCGCCAGTGTGCGGGTGAGCCGGGACGGCAGGGACCTCGGTATCATGACCTCCGAGAAGCGGCAGCACTTTACGGTGGAAAACGGCCAGGAAGTGGCCTCCTTCGAGCCCAGCACCGAAGTCGCCATCCGGAGCGACCTGCGGGAAGATCTGTACATCGTGTTTGCCGGTGCGGTGGACGGAACGGA
>DASSHL010000261.1:0-8646 GCA_035692845.1 Gemmatimonadales bacterium | reverse complement strand
GACTTCGAGGCGTTCAGCGTGCGGGGTCAGCCCCACCCGCATCATCGTTGCGACATTTACGAGGCCGAGTGGCGCCCGCGCGCCGCCGATCGTGGCGTGGAATTTCAGGTCCAGGCCAATCGCTTCCTGCACCACATGGTGCGCATGCTCGTGGGCACCATGGTGGAGATCGCACTCGAGCGACGCCCCGTGGCCGACTTCGCCCGCCTGCTCACCTCGCGCGACAACCAGGAGACCAGCGCACCGGCGCCGCCGCAAGGTCTGTATTTCGCGCGGGTGGACTACCCGGCGTCAGCATTTCTCGAGGAGCACCCGGCACATGCCGTCGCCGCGTCGTAGCCGCGCCGTCGCCAGCCTCGGCCTCGCGCTGCTGCTGGCAGCATGCGGCGATGCCCCGTCACGCGATCCCGGCATCCAGATCTCGACAGCCGGCGCGTCGCAGCATTCGGCCGCGGTTGCTCAGGCCACCAGCACTGTGGAAGGAAGCCGTCGCACCGCACTCGTGAACGCGGTACAGATGGTGAGCCCCGCCGTCGTCTCGGTAAGCGCCACCGCGCGCCAGCGCGTCGCGCCGCGCAGTGCCTGGGACATGTTCTTCGTTCCGCAGGGTGCCGAGCGCACGGTGCAGAGCTTCGGAACCGGGATCCTGATCCGGCCGGACGGCCTCATTCTCACCAATCAGCATGTGGTGGCGGGCGCGCAATCCATCAACGTGACGCTGGGCGACGGGCGGAGCCTCACCGGCAAGGTGCTGGGTGAAGACCCGCTTACCGACATCGCCGTCATCAAGGTCGAAGGCGACACCCTGCCGGTAGCGCGGCTGGGCCGCAGCACCGATCTCATGATCGGTGAGTGGGTGGTAGCACTCGGCAATCCCTATGTGTACATGCTGGGCAACTCGGCGCCTACCGTGACGGTCGGCGTGGTAAGCGCGACGGGGCGCAACATCCTCCCGTCCAGCGACCAGCCCGGCCTCTATCTCGACATGATCCAGACCGATGCCGCCATCAATCCCGGCAATTCCGGCGGGCCGCTGGTGAATGCGCTGGGCGAAGTCGTCGGCATCAACTCCTCGATCTTCACCAGCTCCGGCGGCTCCATCGGGCTGGGCTTTGCCATTCCGATCGAGCGTGCAGTGCGCATCGCCGACGAGATCGTCCGCACCGGCAGCGTGCGACGGGCATGGACCGGACTCGAGGTCGCGGGCCCGCAGCAGGCCGGCGACTGGCGCTCAGCTGGCGGCGTACGCATCGCGTCGGTTTCGGACGCTGGTCCCGCAGCCAAGGCCGGCCTCAAGCCAGGCGACGTGCTGGTGAGCGCAAACGGGCGCGCCCTGCACAACTACCTCGACTGGGAAGCCGTGAAGCTGGACCTGCACGTCGGTGACGGGTTGGATGTGGATGTTGAAAGCGGCGGCCGGCGCTCGGAACATCACCTGGTCACTGGCGATGTCCCCACCGTCACGGCGCCCAAGGTTACTGTCCTGCGTGACCTCCAGCTCGTGACCGTCACACCCGCAGTGCAGGCCGAGCGCGGGCTGCGCGTCAGCCAGGGAGCGCTGATCTTCCGCATCAGCGACGCCGTCTCGAGCGCCACAGGGCTGCAGGCGGGCGATGTGCTGATCGGCCTCAACAGTCTTCGCGTGCGTGACGCCGACCAGGTGGCGGAAGCGCTCAAGGCATTGCCACCGGGCCAGCCCTTCCGGCTGACCTATGCCCGCGGCAACTACTACGACTCCGTGATCCTCACATTCTGATGACCGACGACCGCTACCAGTCACCGCTCGGCACCCGCTATGCCTCACCAGCCATGCAACGGCTGTGGGGCCCGGCGCACCGGATTGCGCTCTGGCGCCAGCTCTGGCTTACCCTGGCGGAGGCGGAGCGTGAGCTGGGACTCGCCATTCCGGCCGAAGCGATTGCCGCCATCCGGGCGCATCTTGGCGATGCCGATCTCGAGCAAGCGGCAAAATACGAGCGGCGCTTTCGCCATGACGTGATGGCGCACGTCCATCACCTTGGCGACCAGGCGCCCGAGGCGCGTGCGTTCATCCACCTGGGCGCCACCAGCTGCTTCGTCACGGACAATGCCGATTGCATGATCGTGCGTGACGCGCTGCGCCTCACGCTGGGGCGGCTGCTCGCGGTGATGGACCTCCTGGCCGCCTTTGCTGCTCGCTACGCGGCCCTGCCCTGCCTGGCGTACACTCACTTCCAGCCGGCCCAGCTCACCACGGTCGGGAAGCGCGCAACACTCTGGCTGCAGGACATCGCGATGGATGCGGCGGACGTGGCCCACCGCCTCACGGCACTCCGCGCGCGCGGTTGCAAGGGAACTACCGGTACCCAGGCGAGCTTCCTCGAGCTGTTTGGCGGCAATGACGCGAAGGTGCGCGAGCTGGATGCCCGTGTCACCCACCGGATCGGCTTCGAGGCGTCGTTCCCGGTCACCGGCCAGACGTACACGCGGAAGCAGGACGCAACCGTACTCGATGCGCTGTCCGGCGTAGCGCAGTCCACCGCCAAGATGGCCAACGACTTGCGGCTGCTGCAGCACGAAGGCGAACTGCTGGAACCGTTCGAGAGCGACCAGATCGGCTCCAGCGCCATGGCGTACAAGCGGAACCCGATGCGTTCGGAACGGATCGGCGCGCTGGCACGCTTCGTGATTTCGCTGCAGGCCAACGGGGCGCACACGGCCGCGGCGCAGTGGCTCGAGCGCACGCTGGACGACAGCGCCAACCGGCGCCTCACCCTGCCCGAAGCCTTCCTGTCGGTCGATGCGATCCTCATCCTGGTGACCAACATCGTGGCCGGCCTGGAGGTGCGGGAGCCGGTCATTGCGCGACACGTTGCGGCGCAGATGCCGTTCATGGCAACGGAGCGCTGGATGATGCTCGGCGTCGAGCGTGGCGGCGACCGCCAGGCTCTGCATGAAGTGGTGCGGCAGCACGCGATCTCGGTCGCGGAAGCTGTCGCCGCCGGCGGCCCCAACGATCTCCTCGAGCGGTTGAGCAGCGATCCCGCGTTCGCAGCGGTACCCGCGGAGCAGCTGCGAGCCGAGCTCGATCCGGCGCGCTACACCGGCCGGTCCGAGGCGCAGGTGCACGAATTCCTGCGGGAATCCATCCAGCCGATGCTCGAGGAACTGCGCCCGCTCGCCACGGCACCCGAGAGCGCCGAGGTACGGGTATGAGCGTCCTGATGCGCAGCATGCTGCCGCTCCCCATGATCCGCCGGGGCAAGGTGCGCGAGGTCTACGCCGCGGGCGACACCGAGGTACTGCTGGTGGCCAGCGACCGGGTGAGCGCGTTCGACGTCGTGATGCAGGAGGCGATCCCGCACAAGGGAGCAGTGCTCACCCAGCTCAGTGCGTGGTGGTTCCAGCAGCTCGCCGACGTGACGCCGTCGCACTTCATCACCGCCGATGCCGAGGAAATCATTGCCCGGCTTCCCCAGCTGGCGGAGCACGTGCGCACGGTTGCCGGCCGCGCGATGCTGGTCCGGCGCACCTTTCCCATCGCGTTCGAGTGCGTGGTGCGGGGCTATATCGCCGGGTCGGCGTGGGCTGAGTACCGTGAGCATGGCACCCTGGCCGGTGAGCCGTTGCCAGCGGGCCTGGTGGAGAGCGCCCGTCTCGCCTCGCCGATTTTTTCCCCTGCCACCAAGGCGGAGTCGGGACACGACGAGAATGTGCCCGTCAGCCGGCTGCAACAGGTCCTCGGCAGCGAGATGACCGAGCGGCTGCGCAGTACCAGCCTCGCGGTCTACGAGGCGGGCCGGGATGTTGCAGCAGCGAGTGGAATCATCGTGGCGGACACGAAGTTCGAATTCGGCGCTGCGCTCGATGGCAGCCTGCTGCTGATCGACGAAGTGCTGACGCCGGACTCCTCACGCTTCTGGCCCGCCGACCGGTACCAGCCGGGACGGCCGCAGCCCAGCTTCGACAAGCAGCCCCTGCGTGATTGGCTCTCCAATGAGCGACAGCACGGCCGCTGGAATGGCAACGCGCCGCCACCGTCGCTTCCTGACGAGGTGGTAGAGGCAACGAGCGAGCGCTACCTCGATGCCTACCGCCGTATCACCGGCCGCGAACTGGCTCGGGAGAGCTGATGCGGATCGCGCGGGAGGGCTGGCCCTTTATCATCGGCGCGCTGGTGGTGCTGGTCGTGCTGGCCGTGGCGCACCTGGGCGTGCTGGCCCTCGTCTGGCTGGTCATCACCTTCTGGGTGGTGGCGTTCTTCCGCGACCCGCTGCCCACCGGACCGTTCGACCCTCGCGTGCTCCTCGCGCCAGCCGACGGCAAGGTGGTGAGCATCATCGAGACCGATGAGCCGGCGTTCTTCCAGGACCGCGCACTCCGGGTGTCGATCTTCATGAACGTGTTCGACTGCCATGTGAACCGTTACCCCGCGGCTGGCGTGGTGCGATATCGCCACTACAACACCGGCCATTTTGGCCACGCCGCCGACGAGAAGGCCAGTCTCGAGAACGAGCAGTCAAGCGTCGGCGTCGAGACGGAACATGGCAAGATGCTGGTGCGGCAGATCGCCGGCCTCGTGGCTCGACGGATCGTCACCGACCACGGCGTGGACACCCGGGTGGACCAGGCGGAGCGGCTGGGCATGATCCGGTTCGGTTCACGCGTCGATCTCTTTCTTCCTCCAGGCACACCCCTGCGGGTGCAGGTGGGTGACCGCACGCGGGTTGCCAGAACGGTGGTGGCGGCATGGAAGTGACCGGCGAGCCACAGCCTCAGCGGCGCGGCGTCAAGCGCGTGGTCATCGTGATGCCAAGTGCGTTCACGCTGTCCAACCTCTTCTTTGGCATCTGGTCCATGGTGTGGGCCTCACAGGGTCGGCTGGCATGGGCCGGCTGGTTCATCGTCTTCGCGGGCATTCTCGACATGCTCGACGGCCGCATGGCGCGCATGTCCAACACCGGCTCGCGGTTTGGCGCCGAGCTCGATTCGCTGGTGGATGTCGTCTCCTTCGGGGTGGCACCGGCATTCCTGCTCTATTTCGTCGAGTTCCACTCGGCCGGCCGGTTTGGCTGGCTGGTCTGCTACTTCTACGTCGTGGCCGCGGCGCTTCGACTGGCGCGGTACAACGTGTCGTCCGCGGCCAAGCCCACGCCAGGATGGTTTACCGGACTGCCATCGCCGGCGGCAGGAATGACGGCGGCCACTTACTACCCGTTCAGCCAGACCGAGTGGTACCAGCGCACCATGCTCTACCTCAACTTCGAGCAGCAGGGGCTGGTGGTCCTCCTCATCCTGCTTTCGATGCTGATGGTAAGCAACGTGAAGTACCCGCGCTTCCCCGCCATCGGCTTCCGGAGCGGCGCCGGTATCGCGGGCGCAATGTTTCTCCTGATCGTTCTGGTCGGCAGCATCACCGCCCCGGAATCGTTCCTGTTCCCGCTCGGCATCGTGTATCTCGCTTTCGGGATCATCCGCGCAGCCGTCCTTGGCTTCATGCAGCCGAGTGAGGAACATGAAGATGGCATCGGCCGCTTGACCCTCAACCGGGGCAGAGCCCCGTGGCGCCGGCGGCGGCGCCAGGAACCTCCACCGTCATGACTTTTCGCGTTCTCGTCCGCGTCATGCCCCGGCAGGGGCTGCTCGACCCCCAGGGCCAGGCCGTGGAGCATGCGCTCTCGACGCTGGGCTACCCGCCGCTCGAGTCTGTCCGCGTGGGCCGCGCCATCGAGATCGGCATGGAGGCTGCTGACGCCAGCGAGGCGGAGGCCCGGGCGCGCGAGATGTGCGAGCGGGTACTGGCCAATCCGGTGATGGAAGATTTCCACGTCTCGGTGGAGGCTCCCTGATGCTGCGTATAGGCGTGCTGCGGTTCCCCGGCATCAACTGCGAAGAAGAAACCTTGCGTGCCGCCGAGCGGATCGACGCCAGGGCGCACTACATCTGGCACCGCGACGAGACGCTCGGTGGCGCGGACGTGGTCATCATTCCCGGGGGGTTCAGCTACGGCGACTACCTCCGGGCCGGGGCCATCGCGCGTTTCAGTCCCGTCATGGCCGCCGTGCAGGAGCACGCTGCCGCCGGCGGCCCCGTGCTGGGCATCTGCAACGGCTTCCAGATTCTCTGCGAAGCGCACCTCCTGCCCGGGGCACTGATGCGCAATCACCGGCTGCGGTACCTGTCACGCCCGGTGCGGTGCATCGTGGAGCAGACCAGCACCCCCTTCACCTCGTCGTACGTCCATGGCCAGGCCATTGAGTTGCCGATTGCGCACGGCGACGGCCGCTACGTGGCCGACACCGACACGCTCCGCATGCTCGAGGCCGAGGGCCGCGTGGTGCTCCGCTATGCCTCGGATGCGGACAACCCCAACGGGGCCATGAGCAACATCGCCGGCATCATGAACGCCGGCGGCACGGTGGTCGGGATCATGCCGCACCCCGAGCGCGCCGCCGATGCGCTCGTGGGCAACACCGATGGTGCCGGATTCTTCACGTCGATTGCTGACTGGCACGCGCTGCGTCAGCCAGTCTCCCACCCTTCCTGACGGCCACGACCATGCCCGAAAAACCCAGTCATAACGAGGACGAATACTTCGCTCGCCAGGAGGCCGAACTGATGCACGCCGAACGGGCGCGCCTCACGGAAGAGCGGGCCGCCGCCGAGCGACAGCAGCACCTCATGAAGTGCCCCAAGGACGGCTACGACCTCACCAGTCGCGACATCCAGGGCGTCACGGTGGAAACCTGCGATCACTGCGGCGGCATGTGGCTCGATGCCAACGAACTGGAACAGCTCGCCGGGGCAACCCAGGAGCCGGGACTGCTCGGCCGAGTCTTCGGCGATGTGATGAGCACGCTCAGGTCGCGGCGGGACCAGCGTGGCTGATATCATGGCGACGGACGCGCAGCCCGTGGCGCTCGGGGGCGAGCCCGCCATCACGCCCGAGCTGGTGCGCGAGCATAACCTGAACCAACTGGAATACGGTCGTATCGTCGCCCTGCTCGGCCGCACGCCCACGTTCACCGAACTGGGCATTTTCTCGGCGCTCTGGAGCGAGCACTGTTCCTACAAGCATTCGAAGCCGGTGCTCAAGCGCTTCCCCACCACCGGCCCGCAGGTGATCCAGGGTCCAGGCGAGAACGCCGGCGTCCTGCGCTTGCCGGACGGCTGGGCAGTGGCGTTCAAGGTGGAGTCGCACAACCATCCGTCCGCGGTCGAGCCGTACCAGGGCGCCGCTACCGGCGTGGGCGGCATCCTGCGCGACGTGTTCACCATGGGGGCACGCCCCGTCGCGCTCCTCAACAGTCTCCGCTTCGGGCCGCTCGACCTGCCACGCAACCGTTTTCTCATGAGCGGAGTGGTGCGTGGCGTGGGGGACTACGGCAACTGCATCGGAGTGCCGACCCTCGGTGGTGAAGTCGGGTTTGCCGACGGCTACAGCGGCAATCCGCTGGTGAACGCCATGTGTGTCGGCCTGCTGAAGGAAAAGGACCTGATTCGCGCCAAGGCCGAGGGCGTGGGCAACATCCTGCTGGCTGTCGGCGCGCGCACCGGGCGTGACGGCATCCACGGGGCCAGCTTTGCATCCGAAGAACTGAGCGCCAAGAGCGAAGCGCGGCGGCCCCAGGTCCAGGTGGGCGACCCGTTCACTGAAAAGCTCCTGCTGGAAGCGAGCCTCGAGCTCATCACATCGGGACTGATCGTCGCCATCCAGGACATGGGCGCGGCGGGCCTCACGAGTTCCTCGGCAGAAATGGCAGCCCGCGGCGGCGTGGGCGTCGAAATCGACACCGGCCTCGTCCCCACCCGCGAACCCGGCATGACCGCGTACGAGATCCTGCTGTCCGAGTCGCAGGAGCGGATGCTCGTCGTGGCCGATCCCGACAATGCTGCCGGGATCGAGGCCATCTGCACCAAGTGGGACCTGCACGCGACACCGATTGGCCATGTCACCGATGATGGCATGTATCGCGTGAAGCATCACGGCGTGGTCGTGGCGGCCATTCCTGGCATGCAACTGGTGGAAGATTGCCCCATCTACGAGCCGGAGGCGCGCGAGAGCGAGGATGCGGCGGCGCGGCGGATGGCGGCACCGCAGGGCGTGACTGCGCCATCACTGCAGGAGGCACTGCCGCTGTTGCTCGATGCCCCTAACCTCGCCAGCAAGCGATGGGTCTTCGAGCAGTACGACACGACGGTGCGCGCCACCACTGTGCTGCCGCCCGGCGGCGACGCCGGCGTGGTCATGGTACCCGGCGCCAGCTTCGGGCTGGCCGTGACGATCGACTGCAACGCCCGTCTCGTGGCACTCGATCCGTACGAGGGAGGCAAGGCGGCGATCGCCGAAGCCGCCCGCAATATCGCCTGCACCGGAGCCGCGCCTCTCGGCATCACGGATTGCCTCAACTTCGGAAACCCGGAAAAGCCGGATGTGTTCTATCAGTTCACCGAAGCCTGCCGAGGCATCAGCGACGCTTGTCGTGTATTCAACACCCCGGTAACCGGCGGTAACGTTTCGTTCTATAACGAGAGTCCAACCGGCGTGGTGTACCCGACGCCCACGATTGGCATGGTTGGACTGCTGGCCGACGTCACTCGCCGCGTCCCGAGCCATTTTCAGCAGGAACATGACCATATCTTCCTGGCTGGAACCACGGGCGGCGC
>DASSHL010000260.1:0-4038 GCA_035692845.1 Gemmatimonadales bacterium | reverse complement strand
AACTACGTCGACCGCGATCTCTTCTGGTATCGCTCGACCCTGGCCCACAATGCGCCATTGCTGGATGGAAAATCCCAGCATGGAGGCGACGCGCACTGTGATGCCTTCGAGGCGGGCAAGGATTGGTCGTGGGTGCGCGGCATCTGGGATGATGTTGCGCGTACCGTGGTGCTGGCCCCGGCGTACCTGCTCGACGTGGCGCACCTTGCCAGTGACAGGACGCGGACCATCGACCTTCCCTGGCATCTGGCTGGAGCCCAGCTCCCCGAAGGCGCCGCCCAGGCCTCGACCCTGGATCTGGGCGAGTTCGTGGATGACGTGCGCCAGCTTGCGCCCGATGCGGATGGCTGCTGGCGGGTGACCGCCATCGAGCGCAACCAGCCGCTGGTGCTCACGTTCGCGGGCGGCGGCGATCTCTTCATGGCCACCGGACCGGGACGTCCCGGCGCTGGTGAGCAACGATTCCTGCTTCGTCGCGGTCGCGGCAATGACGTGATGCTCGCGACGCTGCTGACCGTGGGCGATGAGGCGGGCAGCGTCTCGATTGAAGGCGGGACCATCATCGTGGAGCTCGGCGGCGAGCGCCACGTGCACGCGCTGCTGAGTGACGGCTGGGAAGTCCAGACCCCGGGTGCTCGTGTCCGGCTTGGCGGCCATCTCCTGCGACAGCCCGAATTCGAGCCGCTGCTCACCCGGGTGCGCAACGACCCAGCGCGTGGCACGGCGCTCCGCCTGCCGGACCCACCCGCGCTCGACGGCTCACCGGAAGGCTTCGACGAGAGCATGCCGTTGATGCTCGACCATGACGATCAGTACCGGCGGAGCGAAGAGCCGTACGAGGGACCGGAAGTGTTCAGCGCTCGCGCGAGCGTCAACTGGGATGACGATGCCCTCTACGTGGACGTGGACGTGCTGAAGTCGTCGCCAGCGTTCCGGCCCGCCGATGCCGCGCCACTCGAGTTCGACAATGACGCCGATGACATTCACTCCGACGGGCTGCAGCTTTACCTGCAGGACCCGGAAGGCGATCTCTGGGGCGTGCTGGTCGTGCCTGACGCAGGTGGACACCTTCGGGTTAGGCCCGCGGGCGGTTCGGCTGCGGACCCTGCGTCCGTGCAGGGGGCGTGGGCACTGACGGATGGCGGCTACCGCGTCACCCTTGCGCTGGCACCCGACTTCTGGCCCGAGCTGGCCATGCTGCAGCAGGTGCGGTTTGATCTTGCGGTGAACGAGATGCGGCCGGGCCGGCTGCGCCGCGCCGGCCAGCTGGTATGGAGCGGTGGCGGTGGCTGGGTCTATCTCCGCAGCGATTCGCAGGACGTGAGCAGGCTGGGAGTGCTCGACCTGGCATGAGCGCGCACATTCCCGGCTTCACCTCGACCGGCAGCAAGCGTCCGGAAGCACTCTACGGGGTCGCGCAGCCCGATGGGGCGCCGCTCAGGATGCTGCGCGCGTCAGGATGCACCGTCACCGCTGAGGATGGGCGGCAATACGCCGATTTCATCATGGCCCTGGGCGCTGTCGCACTCGGGTATGCGCACCCCGCCGTCACCGCGGCGGTCACGCAGGCGGCGTCCGACGGCCTGGTCGGCCCACTCGCACCTGTCCTTGAGGATCAGGTGGCCGCGCACCTCGCCCGTCTGCTGCCGTGGGCTGAACAGGTGCGGTTCCTCAAGACTGGTGCGGAAGCAGTGGCCGCCGGAATCCGGATTGCGCGCGCACATACCGGGCGCGACCATGTGATTGGTTGCGGGTACCATGGCTGGCTCGATGGCACGCAGGAAGGGGGCACGAGCGGTGTGCCGGCTGGCGTCACCTCACTCTTCACGCGAATTCCCTTCAACGATCCTGAGGCGGCCGCGCGGGGCATTCGCGCTGGCGGGGACAAGCTGGCCGCGGTCATCGTCGAACCGGTGATCGAGGAGGCGCCGTCAGCGGAATGGCTTGCGGCGCTTCGTAGTGAAACCCGCCGCGTGGGTGCGGTGCTCATTTTCGACGAGATCAAGACCGTAGGCCGGGTGGCCCTGAATGGCGCTGCGGGGCGTTGGGGCGGGGAACCTGATCTGGTGGTGCTGGGCAAGGCGATTGCCAACGGCATGCCGCTGGCTGCGATCGCCGGCCGCCGGGACGTCATGTCGGCGGCCACGAAAACGTGGATCAGCTCCACCCTCGCCACCGAATTCGCGTCACTCGCTGCCGCCGAGGCGACGTTGCTGGAGCTGGAACGTGCGGACGTGGCGGCCCATCTGGAGCGCGTGGGCACACCGCTCCTGGCCGGGCTCCATCGTCTGGCGGAGGAGTTTCCGGCGCTGTTACGACGTGCGGTGGGTCTTCCCGCGATGTGCTTCCTGGAATTTACGACCGGCGATCACGGCCGGGATATCGTCATGGGCTGTGCGCGTCACGGCCTGCTGTTCAAGCGTTCGGCCTATAACTTCGTCTCACTGGCACACGACGAGCGCGCCGTTGCCGGCGCGCTCGATGTGCTGCAATCGGTGCTGCGCGAAACGCGCTAGTTCGAACTACGGCCCCCGCCAAACTGCTGGCGGCGCTCCTGCATCAATCGCTGCGTTTCGGTTTTCTTCCAGTCTTCGTACTTCGGCTTCTGGTCCGGCGTCATGAGCGCGGCGACACTGGAGTCAAAGGACTTGGCCGCGTCCTGCAGCGCCCGTCCCTGGGTCCGGGATGCCCGCATCATTTCCATGCCCTGTTCACGGTTGCCGGACTGCATCGCCTCGCGGGCCTTTGTCCGTTGCGCGGTGAGACTGTCGCGGAGCGCCTGGGTGGCCTTCACATGGGCATCGCGGAGCTTGGTGTACTGTGCGGCCTGGTCGCCGCTCAGGCCGAGGGCCTTGGTGAGCACATCGGCGGTGGGAGGAACTTCCATGGCATAGGGGCTCATGTCGGCCATGCGGCCGCCGCCCATGCCCCGTCCGGCATTGTTGCCCTGCGCCACGAGTGCGGCCGGGGCGAGAAGTGCCAGGACGGCAAACTGCAGGGAGCGCATCTTCATACCAAAACCTCCAAGGGGTTCGTACGGGCCCGTTCGCGGGCCTGGATCAAGTACGCGGCGAGCCGGCCGCATGTTGACTCGACAGCGCCGCCCGACCTGCGCATCTTCCGCCTGTGCTGATTGATGTCCACGTTCACTTCCTGCACGCCGCCTCACCGCGCGGCGACTGGCAGGCGCGCAACGAGAGCCGCATGCGCGCCGCCGATCGCATCGGCATCACCTGGCAGGTTTCGTCCATCCTCGGTACCTGGGGTGAGCGATCCCCCATCTACTTCCCGTCTCCATCCGATGTCACGCTGGCCAACGAGATCCAGCGGCAGATCGTGGCCCGGCATCCCCGGCAGGTGCGCGGCTACGTCGTGGTCAATCCCAACTACACCGAGCATGCGCTGTCGGAGATCGAGCGCGGTCGCTCGGGCGGGATGATCGGTCTCAAGCTGGCCGCGAGCCGCCGGGCCGATGATCCACTGCTCGATCCCCTCTGTGAGGCCGCAGCAACACACGGGTTCCCCGTGCTCCAGCACATCTGGCAGCACCGCCGCCGCGACTACCCAGGTCAGGAGGCATCGGATGCGGTGGAACTCTGCCGCCTGGCGCGAAGGCATCCCACGGTCCCCTTCATACTTGCGCATATCGGCGGCGGTGGGGACTGGCTCCATTCACTCCGGGAAGTGCGACGCGCGGAAAACGTGTTCGTGGACCTGTCGGGGAGTGGCGTGGATGGCGGAATGCTGGAGCGATGCCTCGACGCAGTGGGCGGGGAGCGATTGCTCTGGGGCACCGACCTGACGATAGACACGGGGCTCGCCAAGCTGCGGTATCTGCAGCGGCTGCTGGACGACGACACGCTCGACCTGGTCCGCTACCGCAACGCGGTTTCGATTTTTCCGCCCACCAGCTTCCCGGAGCCGTGATGCGGATCGACGTCAACGCTTCGCTGGGATCGTATCCCTGGCGCCGGGTGCCGGGCACCTCGCCCAGTGCACTGCGTGCGGCCATGGACCGCACGGGGATTGATTCCGCCT
>DASSHL010000259.1:0-4429 GCA_035692845.1 Gemmatimonadales bacterium | reverse complement strand
CCGATCCCGACAATGTTGCCGGGATCGAGGCCATCTGCGCCAAGTGGGAACTGCACGCGACACCGATTGGCCATGTCACCGATGATGGCATGTATCGCGTAAAGCATCACGGCGTGGTCGTGGCGGTCATTCCCGGCATGCAACTGGTGGAAGATTGCCCCATCTATGAGCCGGAGGCGCGCGAGAGCGAGGATGCGGCGGCGCGGCGGATGGCGGCGCCGCAGAGCGTGACGGCACCATCACTGCAGGAGGCACTGCCGCTGTTGCTCGATGCCCCCAACCTCGCCAGCAAGCGATGGGTCTTCGAGCAGTACGACACGACGGTGCGCGCCACCACTGTGCTGCCGCCCGGCGGCGATGCCGGCGTGGTCATGGTGCCCGGCGCCAGCTTCGGGCTGGCGGTGACGATCGACTGCAACGCCCGTCTCGTGGCACTCGATCCGTACGAGGGGGGCAAGGCGGCGGTCGCCGAAGCCGCCCGCAATATCGCCTGCACCGGCGCCCAGCCCCTCGGTATCACCGATTGCCTCAACTTCGGAAACCCGGAAAAGCCGGATGTGTTCTATCAGTTCACCGAAGCCTGCCGAGGCATCAGCGACGCTTGTAGTGTATTCAACACCCCGGTAACCGGCGGTAACGTTTCGTTCTATAACGAGAGTCCAACCGGCGTGGTGTACCCGACGCCCACGATTGGCATGGTAGGACTGCTGGCCGACGTCACTCGCCGCGTCCCGAGCCATTTTCAGCAGGAACATGACCATATCTTCCTGGCCGGAACCACGGGCGGCGCCCTCGGCGGCTCGGCGTACTGGGCCGAAGTGCTCGGCTTCGTGGGAGGCGCACCGCCCGCCGTGAACCTCGAGGCGGAGCTCGCCCTCCAACAATTCCTGGTTGCGGCTGCCTCAGCCGGCCTCCTGCGCTCCGCGCATGATTGCTCCGAAGGCGGCCTGGCGGTGACCATTGCCGAGGCAGCGATCGGCGGGCCGTGGGACGAGATCGGGTTCGGTGCAACGGTCGATCTCTCCCGCCATGCGCCCGGCCTCGATCCGATTGCCCTGCTCTTCGCTGAAGATGGTGCGCGCGCGGTGCTGAGCGCCCAGGCAGTGAACGCGGGCGAACTCGCCCGCCTCGCCGAATCATTCGGCGTAGCCTTGCAGGATATTGGCACAGTCCTCGCTCCCGATGAGGCCCTGGAAATTGTCCTGCCAAACGAGCAGCTGTCATGGAGCATGGCCGTACTGAGGGCGACATATTTCGACGCAATTCCGCGGCGGATGGAGTAGCTCGTCATTGCCGGCGTGATCGGAGCCTGAATACATGTGTGGTGTGATTGGTGTCGCCAACCTGCCCGAGGCAGCCCGGCTGACCTACCTCGGACTCTATGCCCTGCAGCACCGGGGACAGGAGAGTGCCGGCATCGTGGCGCTCGACGAGGCGGGAACGGCACGCGTCCACCGCGGCATGGGGCTGGTCTCCGAGAACTTCAACGACGCCGTCTTCGCCCGGCTTCCTGGCGACGTAGCAGTGGGCCACACCCGCTACTCCACTTCCGGCAGCACGGTGCTCGCCAATGCACAGCCACTGCTCGCCAACACCCGCAGCGGCCCGCTCGCGGTGGCGCACAACGGCAACCTGGTCAACGCGCATCTCCTGCGCGAGGAGCTGGTCCGCCAGGGCGCGATCTTTTCGTCATCAAGCGACACCGAAGTCCTGGTGCACCTGATCGCGCGCTCGGAGGCGACCGATCCGGACGAGCAGATTCGTGACGCCCTGGAGCAGGTGGATGGCGCCTACAGCCTGGTGATCTCCGTGGGGCGCACCCTGTATGCCGCCGTAGACAGCCGGGGATTCCGGCCCATGATGCTGGGCCGCCTTGGCGAAGGATTCGTGGTGGCGTCGGAGACCTGCGCGCTCGACCTGGTGGGCGCCACAATGATGTGCGAGCTGCAGCCCGGCAATTTCCTGAAGATTGAAGACGGCAAGGTGACCCACCTCCGCCGACTCGAGCCGCGGCCGGTGACGCGCTGTGTGTTCGAGCTCGTCTATTTTGCCCGACCGGACAGCACGGTCTTCGGCGAGTCGGTGGACAAGGTGCGGCGTGAGCTCGGCCGCGCACTCGCACGGGAACATCCGGCGCCCGAAGCCGACGTGGTCTTCAGCGTGCCCGACAGCTCCAATGCCATGGCGCTCGGCTTTGCCGAGGCATCCGGCATCAAGCTGGAGCACGGACTCATCCGCAACCACTACGTCGGGCGCACGTTCATCAACCCCACCCAGGCGCTCCGAATCGCGAAGGTGCGCATCAAGTTCAATCCGGTGCGTGAAGTGATCGAAGGCAAGCGCGTCGTGGTCGTGGATGACTCGCTGGTCCGCGGCAACACCAGCCGGGGGCTGGTGCAGATGATCCGCGCAGCGGGAGCACGCGAAGTGCATCTGCGCCTTGCCTCGCCGCCCATCACCGGGCCGTGTCATTACGGAATCGATACACCCGATCGCGACGAGCTCATCGCATCATCCCATTCCGTCGAGGAGATCCGGCAGTTCCTCGGCGTCGACACACTTGGCTACCTCAGCCTCGAGGGAATGCTGGCGGCCGCCGGCCAGGGAGAGCGCGAGCCGCCAAAATTCTGCCATGCCTGCTTCTCCGGACTGTACCCCACCCCTGTCGCCGAGGACCTTGTGCATCTGCGTCATGCTTCGCCGCTGGTTCCCGCCGAGGCGACGACATGAGAGGCAGTGGGGGGTATGCCCAGGCACTGGTCTATTTCTTTGGGCAGGGTCGCGCTGATGGCACCGCTGCGATGCGCGATGTCCTCGGCGGCAAGGGTGCCGGCCTCGCCGAGATGACCCAGATCGGCATTCCAGTGCCGCCGGGTTTCACCATCGCGTCATCCGTTTGCCTCACCTATCTCGAAAGTCACCAGTTTCCGCCACGCCTCCGCACCGAGGTGGAGACCGCCCTCAACCGGCTCGAGGCCACCACCGGCAAGCAGTTCGGCGGCGAGAGCAATCCCCTGCTGGTGTCGGTCCGCTCGGGGGCCGCCGTCTCGATGCCCGGCATGATGGAGACCATCCTCAACCTCGGCCTCAACGACAGGACGGTCGCCGCACTTGCCCAGCTGAGCGGCAACGAGCAGTTCGCCTGGGATTCCTACCGGCGCTTTGTGCAGATGTATGGTTGCGTGGTGTTCGACCTGCCGAAGAAGGGATTTGACCAGCTGCTGGACCGGCGCAAGCATGAAAGCAATGTCGAGCGCGACATCGACTTGCCGGTGGACCAGATGCGCGCGCTGGTCAGCGATTTCAAGGGGCTGATAGAGCAGTCCGTGGGACACCCCTTCCCGGAGTCACCGCTCGACCAGCTCTGGGGCGCCATCGCGGCGGTCTTCGAAAGCTGGAACACCCGGCGCGCCATCGATTACCGCCGGCTGCACGACATTCCCGACACCATGGGCACGGCCGTCAATATTGTCTCCATGGTGTACGGCAACCTGGGCAACGATTCCGGCACCGGTGTCGCCTTCTCGCGCGATCCCAGCACCGGCGAGCACAAGCTGTACGGGGAATTCCTGCTCAACGCCCAGGGCGAGGATGTGGTTGCAGGCATCCGTACGCCGGTCAACATTGCCGACCTCAAGGACTCGCTGCCTGACGCGTCGAAGGAGCTGGAACAGGTGGCGCGCCTGCTCGAGCGCCACTTCCGCGACATGCAGGACACGGAATTCACGGTGGAGCGTGGCAAGCTCTACATGCTCCAGACGCGGCGCGGGCAGCGCTCCGGCCAGGCCGCGGTCCGCATCGCGGTCGAGATGGTGGGTGAGGGGCTGATCTCGGAAGACGAAGCCGTGACGCGCGTCCCGCCCAACGACCTCAACCAGCTGCTCCATCCGACCATCGACACCAGCACAAAACTGGACCTGCTCGCGACAGGCTTGCCCGCCTCACCCGGCGCAGCCAGTGGTCTCGTGGTGTTCGATGCGGACCGTGCCGAAGCGCGCGCCCGTGACGGCGAGGCCGTCATCCTGGTACGGCGCGAAACGTCGCCCGAAGACTTCCATGGCATGGTGGCTGCCAAGGCGGTGCTGACCGCGCGCGGCGGCATGACGTCGCACGCGGCCGTCGTGGCCCGGGGCATGGGCAAGCCGTGCGTGGCAGGTGCCACGGCGCTCGAGGTGGATGAGGACGGGAGTCGCTTTGAGGTCGATGGCCGCACGGTGAACGAGGGCGACTGGATCACGCTGGATGGCGCCACCGGGCGCATCTACGCCGGCCGCACCACGCTCAAGCAGCCCGAGCTCTCCAACGACTTCCGGACGCTCATGACCTGGGCCGACAAGGTGCGGCACGTGCGGGTCCGCTGCAATGCGGACACACCGGCCGACGCGCATCGCGGCCGCGAGTTCGGCGCCGAGGGCATCGGGCTCTGCCG
>DASSHL010000258.1:0-7458 GCA_035692845.1 Gemmatimonadales bacterium | reverse complement strand
CGCCATGCCATTCTGCTCCGCCACGCGACGCGCCGCGTCATACAGCGTCACCGTGAAGTTTGACACCATCGCAGCCGCTGCGTGATAGCCGGCCTTGGCACCCGACGGAATCGGCACGGGTGTCAGGCCGGCAAGGGTGGCCAGGCGATCGGCCGTCGCCACTGCAGCCGGATCTCCCTCGATGCCAGCGAACGCGCCCTTGAACTGTGCCGGCGCATCCTCGGCGCGCGAGACCGCCATGAGTGGATGGAGCGAGCCCAGTGCTGCACCGCTCGTGGCGAGCGGATCGAGTGCGGTGCGATCCAGGAGTCCGGAGGTGTGCAGGACAACGTGACGGGCGTTGATGGTGTGATGCTGGGCGAGTTCCTGCGCGACGCCAGGAATCTCCCGATCCGGCGTGGCGATCACAAGGCAGTCGGCAGGCCCGATGGTTTCGGGCCACTCGTCCCGGCCAATGACGACAGGCAGCCCATGCGTGGCACCAGCGCTTCGGGCAAGCAGCGTGACATGGGCGCCGCCGCGCGTCCACGCCAGACCGAGGCCAGCACCAATCCGGCCCCGACCAACGATCGCGACTCTCACCGGACTATCGGATGTCAGCCGTGACCTGTCGCCGCCTAAGGGTTACGGCCCCGTGCGGAGGCGAGCGTCAGCAGCTCGGCCGGCGTGGTGGCCCGGCGCAGCAGGTCGATGGCCCGCTGCACCTGCGGATCGTCGGCCGCCCGCCGCTGCAGCTCCGTGGGACGGCCGAACACGTACCGCGCCACTTCGTATCCCACCTGCTGCGAAAGGAGGTCCTTCCCGCCCGCGAAGATCTCGTTGGGCACGTCGATGCCCTTGGCCTTGAGGCGCTGGCGGAACTCCGCCAGCATGTCCGGCGTCACGGTGAAGTCAGCGGACTTGAGCGTTCCCCGACGCTTGAGGTCCAGCGCATAGCTGGTGAGCACGTCGCGGTACCCCGACATGTTCTGGCCCAGCGCGCGCGCCAGCTCGCGCTCAGGCGCACTCAGCGTGTCGGGACGCACGACGATATCGGGCACGATGCCGCCACCGCCCCGGACAGTACGGCCGCCGTCCGTGTGATAGACCGGGCGCGCCTTGATGGCCGAGTCGCTCGATGCGGCCGAATCAACGGCGCCAGCCAGCGTCGCCGCATCCAGTTCCGCCTGCGCCAGCTGGTCCGCCTGATCCTTGGCCGTCCGCTGGATGGTGCGCCCGCTCGGGGTGTACCACCGCGCCGTGGTGAGCTTGAGCGCTACGCCGTCAGCCAGCGGATAGAGTGTCTGCACCAGTCCCTTGCCGAAGGTCGGCGTGCCGATGACGACGGCCCGGTCATGATCCTGCAAGGCGCCCGCAATAATTTCCGCAGCGCTCGCCGTAAAGTCGTTGACCAGCACAACGATGGGGAGACCTGGCCACTCCTGCTTTTCCTGGTCCGTGAACTGGCGGGACGAACCCGGCGCGCGGCCACGCGTAGCGACGATCTCCTGCTCGGGATTCAGGAACAGGTCGGCCACCTTCACGCCCTGGTCGAGCAGGCCGCCGGGATTGTTCCGCAAGTCGAGGATGAGTTCCTTCATGCCCTTCTGCTGCATGGCGGCGATTTCCTCGCGCAGCTCGTCCGCCGAGGTCTCGGCCACGGGATTGAGCGAGATGAAACCGACACCCGATTCGAACATGCTGCCGGCCGGCACCGACCGCATGTGAATCGCGGCGCGCTGCAGCGTCATCGGGACGATCTGGTCGAGCCCGGCGCGCCGTACCTTGATGGAAACCGACGATCCAGGCGCGCCACGCAGCGCACTCACCGCCTGTTCGCTGGTCCACCCCTGCGTGCTGCGGCCGTTCACCTCGACGATCTGGTCTCCGGTGACGACCCCGGCGCGCTCGGCCGGCGTATCAGGAAGCGGCACGACCACCGTGATCCAGCCGTCACGCACGTCGATCTGGATGCCCACGCCGGCGTAGTTGCCCGTCGTCTGCTCCGTCAGCTCCCGGTACGATTCGCCGGTCAGCAGGACCGAGTACGGGTCCTGCAACTCCTGCAACATGCCTTCGGTGGCATTCTGGTACAGCGAGTCCTGCGAAATCGAGTCGACGTAGAACCGGGCGACATGCGACATCACGTTACTGAAGAGCCCGTCTCCGGACAGCGCCATGGCGCGCTCGACCGAGCGTTGCAGCAGAAAACCGCCGCTCGCGAACGAGAGCACAACCACAGCGCCAATGAGACCCCAGCGATGCTTCATGATTTCTGCCTCCAGAGACAGCTTGCCGGGCCGGCCCCTGCGCCGGCCCACTGCTGAACACTAATCGCGGCCCGCGCCGCGCGGGGCCATACGTTCCTGAATGGCTGCCCAGGCCGCCTCCAGCACCACTGGCGGGGCCGCCGAGGCGTCGATGTGCACGATGCCCTCGCCGCGGGCCGCCTGGTATGCGGCGCGCACCCGCTCATGAAAGGCGGCGTCCTCGCGCTCGAAACGATCGGTGCCCTTCCCCACAGCGAGCTGACGCCGCCGCCCCTCGGCGGGCGCTACATCGAGAACGATCGTGAGGTCGGGGATGAGTCCGCGCGTGGCGGCACGGTTCACCGTGCGGACGACGTCCGCCGGCAAGCCACGGCCGGCTGCCTGATAGGCCATGGTGGACAGATCGTAGCGATCAGAGAGCACGGTGCGGCCGGCCTCAAGCGCTGGCCGTATCACCGCCTGCACCAGATGAGCGCGCGCCGCAGTCACGAACAACAGTTCGGTTTCCGGATCGAGGTCGGACGAGGGATCGAGCAGCGCCTGCCGCGCCAGCTCGGCGGGCACGGTACCGCCTGGCTCGCGCACTGGTACGACATCGGCGCCAGCCTCACGAAGGCGCTCGGCAAGCGCCGCCGCCAGCGTACTCTTGCCGGCGCCCTCAGGCCCCTCG
This sequence comes from Gemmatimonadales bacterium, assembly GCA_035692845.1. GTDB lineage: Bacteria > Gemmatimonadota > Gemmatimonadetes > Gemmatimonadales > GWC2-71-9 > CAMLHP01. The sequence goes on along the minus strand of DASSHL010000258.1, from coordinate 4,539 downwards.
ATGACAATGAACAAGCCCTGGCTCACGAAAGCGTGATGATGCTGCTGGCTGCGCCCTTTTCGATCCCCTGACTGATCTGCTCATTCACCTTGGCCATGAGCTTGTCGAAGTTCGAACGCGCGACCACGTACGACTGCCCGCTGGTGCTGGTCTCCAGTTCGCGGACCGCCGTCTCGTAGCTCTCGGCCACGGCCTGGTCGGGCATCTGGCCCTGCGCGATGGCCTGGTCCACCTGTCGCGCGAGCTGCTGAATGCGGTCGAGCCGGGCCACCGTCTCCTGGTCCTCGCGAAGCGCGCCTTCCGCGCGCCGCATGGCCTGATACTCGGCCGACTGCCCGATCAAGCGTCCCAGTTCCTGCGCCTTGTCCCAGATCATGTCTAGCTCCTTTGCGCCAGCAGGAAACGCTCGCGACCGAACAGATCCTGGTGAATAGTCACGCCGGCAAAGCCGGCGCCGCGCGCCAGGCGCGCCGACTCCGCCCCGCGCGTGGCATCGATTTCGAGGGCGAGCCAGCCACCTGGCCGAAGCGCCCGATGTGCGTCCGTCATTACTACGCCGGTTGCCCGGAGACCGTCGTCACCGCTCTCGAGGGCGAGGCGCGGCTCGAACGCCTTGACGGACGCGTCCAGTGCGCCGTACTCCGCCTCCGAAAGATATGGCGGATTGGAGACCACGGCGTCGAAGGCATTTTCAGCGAGCGCGCTCCCGAAGTCCGCGCACACCAGGCTGAGGCGAATCCCGCAGCGCACGGCGTTGCGCCGAGCGACCGCCAGGGCCTTGGCACTCGCATCAACGGCCACCACCTGCTCGAACGATCCTTCGGAGCCGAGCGCCAGTGCAATGCAGCCCGAACCGGTGCCCAAGTCGGCCACTCGGCCCTGCCTGACCTGCGCCAGCAACAGCTCCACCAATCCCTCCGTCTCCGGTCGCGGGATCAGCACGTCGGGCGTGATCAGGAGATCCAGATGGCGAAAGCTCCACTCGCCCAGCACATGGGCGAGCGGCTCGCCCGCCACACGCCGCCGTATCTGCTCCTCAAACCGGGCCTGTACGGCCGGCTCGGCCAGGTCGGAGCCGCGCCTCCAGGCGCTGCCACGTGGAGCATCACTTGTCGCTTCCCAGAGCTGGGCGGCCTCGCGGCGTGCCTCGACGACGCCAGCTGCGGCGAGCCGCCGCCGGGCCTCGTCAACAACATCGCGCACGGAATGCGGAGCAGAGTCAGTCACCACCCGACTGCTCCTCCCGGCTCGCGAGGCGGACGGCGTCGATGAGGTCGTCCAGGTTGCCATTCATGACGTCGGCCAGGTTGTGCACCGAGAAGTTGATCCGGTGATCGGTCACGCGGCTCTGCGGAAAGTTGTAAGTCCTGATCTTGCCCGAGCGATCGCCTGTGCCCACCATGGCGCGGCGTTCCTGTGACCGGGCAGCCTCCTGCTCCGCAATCATCCGGTCGAGGAGCCGGGCGCGCAGCACTTCCATGGCCTTCAGCTTGTTCTGCAGCTGGGACTTCTGGTCCTGCTGCTGCACCACGACGCCGGTCGGAAGGTGGGTGATGCGCACGGCGCTGTCCGTGGTATTGACGCTCTGGCCGCCAGGGCCGGAGGAGCGGAATACGTCGATCCGCAAGTCGGACGGATCGATCCTGACGTCGACTTCCTCGGCCTCAGGCAGGACTGCAACCGTTGCGGCGGAAGTATGGATCCGGCCCTGTGTCTCGGTCGCCGGCACCCGTTGCACCCGATGCACGCCGCTCTCGCGCCGCAGCAGCCCGAAGGCGTCCGCGCCACGCACCGCGACGACCGCTTCCTTGAGTCCGCCCAGGTTTCCGTCGCTGATGCTGATGGGCTCCCAGGTGAGGTGGTGGCGACCCGCAAAGCGTTCGTACATGCGATAGAGATCGCCGCAGAAGAGCGACGCTTCGTCCCCGCCGGTGCCGGCGCGAAGCTCGAGGATGGCATCGCGGTCATCGTGCGGGTCACGCGGGAGGAGCAAGTCGTGCAGCTCGGCCTCCACCTGGGTGATTTCCGGCGGCAGGCGCTCGAGGTCCACGGACGCCAACGCAACAAGCTCGGGGTCGGCCTCCGTGGCCAACTCCCGAGCCTGTTCCAGTTCATCCCTGAGGCGTGCGAGACGCTCAGCGGCTCGCACTAGCGGCATCAGCCGGGCGTGCTCCCGCCCGAGCGAGCGGAGCTTGGCAGAATCACGCGCGATGGCGGGGTCGGCGAGGGCATCGGCCACCTCTTCCGCCCGCTGCAACGCCTGGCGGAGCCGGCCCTCCATGCCTTACGCCTTTGCGCCCTCGTACTTGCGCCGGAAACGATCCACCCGGCCAGCCGTGTCAATCATGCGCTGCTTGCCGGTGTAGTACGGGTGGCACTTGGCGCACACTTCCACGTGGATGCTGGACGCCGTGGAGCGGGTTTCGAACGTGTTGCCACACGCGCACGCCACGGTGAGCGTCTGGTACTTGGGATGCAGATCGGCCTTCACAGGATACTCCTCGCATACGCCCGGAATCCGGGCCTAAAAGTCATACAACAGCCCTTAAATGTAACCACTACATTGGTTTGCCTCAAGCGAAGTTGCCATTTGACACGCCCGCGTGGCGCAAATAGTTTAATGGCAATCACTTGCACTACGGTGTTTCCACCAATTCGAGGCGACGATGACCCTCGCTACGGTTGAAGTTCTCAGGAAGGTCCCGCTCTTCGCCAGTCTCTCGTCAGTCGATCTCCAGGCGTTTGCCGACCTCTGCCGGGAGCGGAGCTATCCGCGCGGCAGCGTGATCGTCTTCGAGGACGACCCCGGCGACGCCATGTATCTGGTCGGGTCAGGCCAGGTCAAGGTGGTCCTGATCGCGGAGGACGGCCGCGAGGTCATCCTCTCGGTGCTGGGCGAAGGGGCGGTGTTCGGCGAGATGTCGGTGATCGACGAGGAGCCACGTTCTGCCCACGTCATCGCCATGGAAGACTCGGTCCTGGTGGTGCTGCGGCGGGAAGATTTCCAGAACCGGCTTCGGCAATCACCTGATGTGTCGATCGCACTGCTCAAGGAACTGTCGCGCCGGCTGCGACGCGCCGACGAGAAGATCGCGAACCTGGTGCTGCTCGACGTCAACGGCCGGGTGGCGAGCCTCCTGCTGCGCATGGCGGAAGAAGAAGGCGGCGACCGGATCACCCGCCGTCTCACGCATCACACGATCGCCCAGATGATCGGCTCCAGCCGGGAAACGGTGTCGCGCACGATGCGTGCGCTGGTCGATCGCGGCGTGCTCGATGTGTCCCGGCGGCAGATCGTGCTCAAGGACCGCCGGCATCTGCTCCTGGCCGCGCGGCGGTCGTGACCGTCCTCACCCGGTAGTCGTGAGCGCGGCCGTAGCCATGCGCGCGCCATTCGTGTTGCTTAGGATCATGCTCCAGCCAGCATGGCGGATGCACTGATGGCCGCTCCGGAAGTGACGTTCTGGGGCGTCCGCGGTTCCATCCCGACCCCCGGTCCAGGCACAGCTCGCTACGGCGGCAACACTCCCTGCGTTTCCGTCTCCAATGGCGACGGCAACCTCGTGGTGCTCGATGCCGGGAGCGGCATCCGAAACCTGGGCGACCGTCTCATGCACCGGCCCCGGGCCAGCGCCCTCGAGGTCGAGCTGCTGCTGAGTCATACCCATTGGGACCACATCCAGGGCCTGCCGTTCTTCAAGCCGCTCAGCGACCCGCGCACCTGCGTTCGCATCCATGGCGCTCGCCAGGACGAGAGCTCCCTGAGTGCCATCCTCGAGCGGCAGATGGAGCCCTCGGTCTTTCCGGTCCCGCTCACGGCCCTCGCTGCCCGGATCGAGGTGCATGAGATCGGACCAGGGCCGTTCGAGATCCCCGGTTTTCGCGCGGAGGCCATCCGGCTGCGGCATCCGGGCACGACGTTGGGATTCATCCTGGAACCAGCCGGCGGTGGTCGCAGATTTGCATATCTCACCGACAACGAGCTCGACCTCCGGGCTTCCTACCCCCTGCCCGACACGTGGCGCGCAGACCTGATCGAGCGGCTGCGCGGCGTAGACACCCTGATTCACGACGCCATGTACGCCGATGCCTTCGTCGAGGCACGGGCGGGCTGGGGTCATTCGACGCCTGCGCAGTCAGTTGAACTGGCGCGAAATGCGGGTGTGCGGCGCGTGATCCTCTTTCACCACGAGCCGGAAAATGACGATGCCGCGATCGACGCGCTGCTCAAGGGCGCCCGCGAGGCGGCCCGCCGCGATGGCAGCCTCATTGTGGATGCGGCCGTCGAAGGAGATTCGTTCGCGCTCTAGCCTGGAGGCACTGATGAGTCGCCTTGCCCTTGTTGCGCTGCTGCTCGGTGGCGCAGTGTCGGCCCTCCCGGCCCAAGCCACCCCGGCGGCGGTCGCTGTGCTGCCGTTTCGCGACGGTGGCTCGTATGGGCAGGATCGCGAAAGCTTTGACGCGCTCGAAGTCGCCATCCCCGCCCTGTTGCGTGATCTCCTGGGCTCCGCTGGCACCCGCGTGATCGAGAGGGGCGTG
>DASSHL010000257.1:0-2174 GCA_035692845.1 Gemmatimonadales bacterium | reverse complement strand
ACCCGCAGGACGACGTCCTCAGCGCACGCTGGTCGTGGCCAGCGTGCGCTCCTTTTTCCCTTCTGTGGCGGAGATGTTCCCGATGAGCAGGAAGTTTCTTTCGATCGCGGCACTTGGGGCCGTGCTGGCACTTGGTGCGTGCGGTGATGACAACAACGGCCCCAATGGTGATACGCTGACGGCCCAGGAGCAGGCAGCGCTGCTGCAGGCCCTGAGCAGCAAGAATGTGTTCGCTCCAAGTGCGGCGCTGGCCTTGGGCTCGCTCCTCAGCGAGGCGTCGGTGGGCACCATGGGTGATTTCTCCACGGTCGGCTCCCAGCTCAAGATTACCGTCGTGGATGGCGCCACTACCAGCACGTCGGTGATGACGTCGGTCACCGGCTGGAGCGGCCTCGATGTGGGCGCCAAAACGGTGGACAGCGCCTTGACTGTCGCCTCGATCCTCGTCGATCAGGGGACCTTCCCCTCCACGGTCACCGCTGATTTCACGACCGACGACGGATTTGCTTCCTACTTCGACGGCACCGACACGTTCTTCGGCGAGAGCGGCCTGTTCCATGTAACAAGCAGCAGCTTCGGCGCAACCGAGAACTGCCCCAACGTGCCGACCGGCAACGGCATCACCTCCTGCCGCATCGCGGTGGGCACGATGAGCGGCGACTTCGACTTCGCCGCCAAGAGCGCGTCGGACGATTCGTATACCCGAGGGAACACATCATTCAGCGTGCCGGCGGTGCAACTCTCCGTCACCGTGGACGTGACGCAGGAGTAGCCGGACTTCGGTCATCGGTCTTCGGTCGTCGCCAGCAGTTAACGACCGAAGACTGGGGACCGACGACCTTCGTTCGCCACACCCCGCCTGCCCTGCCTATATTTCGCCCTTCCCGTAACCGATTGGACCATCATGACAACGCCGCTGGTCGGGCTGGTGATGGGCAGCGACTCCGACTGGGACGTCATGCAGCACGCCGAGCTTCGGCTGCGCGAGTTTGGCGTGAGCTGTGAGCGGAAGGTGGTCTCGGCACACCGGACGCCGGACCTGCTCTACCAGTATGCGGAAATGGCGGCGGGCCGCGGGCTCCGCTGCATCATCGCCGGGGCCGGTGGTGCCGCGCACCTGCCGGGTATGCTCGCCGCCAAGACAACGCTGCCGGTGCTGGGCGTGCCGGTGCCAAGCCGCCACCTGCAGGGGCTCGATTCCCTTCTCTCGATCGTCCAGATGCCTGCAGGCGTTCCAGTCGCTACCTTCGCGATCGGCACCGCTGGCGCCGCCAATGCGGGCCTGTTTGCCGTTGCCATTCTCGCCTCCACCGATGCGGCGCTGCGGCAGAAGCTGGATTATTTCCGCCAGAGCCAGTCTGCCCGCGTGCAGGGCCTCTCACTGCCCGATCCGGAATGATCCTTCCAGGCTCAACGGTTGGCATGCTGGGCGGCGGCCAGCTGGGCCGCATGTTTGTCTTCCGGGCGCACGAGATGGGATATCGCGTCGTCGTGCTGGACCCCGGCGCGAAGAGTCCCGCCGGCCTCGTGGCCGATGAGCATCTGCAGGCCCCCTACGACGATGAGACTGCGCTCCGCGCGCTGGCGTCCCGCTGCGCGGCCGTCACCACCGAATTCGAGAACGTGCCCGCGGGCGCGCTTGCACTTCTCAGCTCACTCACCCGCGTCTCACCATCGTCGGTTGCCGTCGCCATCGCCCAGGATCGTATTCTCGAGAAGACGCATCTCGCTGATGCCGGCTTCCGGACCGCGGCATTTCTCCCGATCCGTTCAGCTGGCGAGGCCCGTGAGGCGTTCGAGCGGCTGGGGCGGCCGGGCATTCTCAAGACCAGCCGGCTTGGTTACGACGGCAAGGGACAGGCGGTGGTCGCATCGGCAGAGGAATGTGCCGCAAGCTTCCAGCGTCTGGGCGCCAGGGAGTGCGTTCTCGAGGAGAAGCTGACGCTGGAGCGCGAAGTATCGGTGATCATTGCCCGCAGCAACAACGGCGAAACGGCGGTCTACTCCCCCGGCGAAAACGTCCATCGCGACGGCATCCTGCACTCGACCCTCGTGCCTGCCCGGATTCCCGACGCGCTGGCCCAGGAGGCAATGGCCACGGCGCAGGAGATCGCCACGTCGCTGGAGTATGTCGGTGTCATGGGCGTGGAGCTCTTCGTCGCCAATGGCGGCCA
>DASSHL010000256.1:0-2906 GCA_035692845.1 Gemmatimonadales bacterium | reverse complement strand
TTCCAGCGCGTCTTCCCGGCTGCAGTCGGCCACGTCCTCGCCGAACATCACGATGCGAGGGTCGCGCGCCATCTCTTCCTTCATGCAGGTATTCAGCAGGTCCACCATCGTGGTGGGATCGCCGCTGAACTGCGGATCATCCTCGGTGTCGAACTGCTCGCTGGTGGGATCCACGTCAGGCGAATAGACATACTGATACACCGTGTCTGTAGCCGGCTGCGGCGCCGCGAGCGCCACGTCGGCCGCCACGTTCACTTCCTCTTCCACCTGCGCGCGGATGGCCTCGATTTCCTCTTCGCTGGCGATGCCCTGCTTGACCAGGTACTTCGGGAACGTGATGATTGGATCCCGCTGTGCTTCCTTCTCGCGCTCGGCAGGCGTGCGGTAGAAGACTTCGTCATCCGAGAGAGAGTGGCTGTAGGGCCGGATCACGTGCGCGTGCACCAGTGCCGGGCCCTTGCGCTGCCGGCAATACTCCACGGCTCGCACCAAGGTGTCGTAGCTCTCCAGGGGATCGCAGCCGTCGCATTCCTGGATGAAGAGGTTAGGCATGCCGGTGAGCAGCTTGGAAATGCTCCCTCCCGCGGTGCCCACTTCGACCGGAACGGAGATGGCGTAGCCATTGTCTTCCACCAGGAACACCACGGGCAACTTGAGGTTGCAGGCGCTGTTCATCGCCTCCCAGAATTCACCCTCGCTGGTAGTGCCGTCGCCGGTGGAGCAGAAGGTCACTTCATCATCGTGGAATGGCCGCTCGCGATCCTCGAGCTTCTCGCCCCTGGCATACTTCACCGAGGCCTCGGCACAGCCCACCGACTGCAGGAACTGGGTGCCGGTGGGGCTGGACGCACTCACGATGTTGAGCGCCTTGTGGCCCCAGTGCGAGGGCATCTGCCGTCCGCCTGAATTGGGGTCATCCGCCGCGGCGACCGCCGAGAGCAGCTGCTCGGTGGCCGTCATGCCGAGGCCGAGACAGAGCGCGCGGTCGCGATAATAGGTGTAGAACCAGTCGTAGGCCGGGCGGAACACCTTGGCCGCGGCAGCGAGGACCGCCTCGTGCCCGGCGCCGGAGATCTGGAAGAAGATCTTGTTCTGGCGCTTGAGCTGGATCTCCTTGTCGTCCAGCCGGCGCGACAGGAACATGACGCGGAACAGGTCGAGCAGTTCCGCCTTGTCGAGCCGCTGGGACGCGGCACTGGATTTCCGGGTGCTGGTGCGGGTTGCCATGTGACTCCATCCACAGATGACACAGATTGAACAGGATGACACAGATAGAAAAGCAAGCGGGACAGTTCCGCTCGTGTCATCTTGCGGGTCCGGATGAGGCCGGATTGATATCCTGAAAGATGCCCCTTTAGCGGGCGTTGGGGAAGGATGACGGGTGGGACAGGGCGGACGGGACGGACGAGACGGGCAGGTAAACGCGAGGGGCGCGCGATGCGGGCGATGATGCTGGTGGTGATTGCCATGCTGGCAGTGCCAGCCGGTGCAGCGGCACAGGGAGTGGCGGTGTCGCCAATCCACGTTTCGGCTGCGCTGCTGCCGGGAGAGGCGGCCCCGCAGGATGTACCGCGGCTGGGCATAGCCGCAGCGGCATCACAGCAGAACTACTGGCTTGAGGGTGCGATCGGGGGCGGCGTGCTGCTGGGCGCAGCGACGGCGCTCTTTGCGTACGGTCTCTGCAAGGATCCCGATTCCAACACTAGCAACCGGAATTGCGGCGTCACTACGCTACTTGGTGCTTTGCCGGGAGCGACAGCAGGTGGGGTCATCGGCGCGTTCATCGGGAAAACCATCCCCAAGCGCTAAGCCCTCAGCGCTCAGCGCTCAGCGCTCAGCGCACAGCGCCCAACGCCCTCGCCTTGTCAAACGCCCCCATCGCTGCCTTCACGTCGGTATCGCTCCGCGCCAGCAGCTCGTCCCGCGCGTCCATGCCCCATCGCACCTCCGCTGCGCGCGAGGCCAGCCGCCGCATGACCTGATGTTCCAGGCCCGGCGACAGCTGGGCCGAGACGTGGAGATGAGCGCGCACGCGCGCCATGAACGGCGAAAGCAGCCGGGTGCGCCACGCCGTGGTATCCGTCATCCACGCCGAGCGCGCGGCGGCGTCCGCACCGAGGAGCGGTGCCACGCTGTCGGCGACGGCGACGGCGAAGCTGCTGTCGGCGGCAATGCTCCACCAGACCGGCGCCGGTTCCGCTTCCGGAAGCACGACGTCGGGCTCGATCCCGCCGCCTCCCCGCACCACGCGTCCCGCGTCGGTGTGATAAACCTTTGCGGTGTCCTCCGCGTCGCCGGCGCGCAGGGTGTAATACTGCCCCACATCGAGACCCTTGTAGCGCCGCTGGATGACCCGGCCGCTCGGTGTCACCACATAACCCACCGTGAGCCATACTCCATCGCCATTGGGCGGCACCGGAAGCAGCTGCTGGATCAGCGCCTTGCCGAAGCTGCGCTGGCCCATGAGCAGGGCGCGGTCATGATCCTGCAGTGACGCTGCCAGCGCCTCGGCGGCGCTGGCCGTGCCCTGGTCGATCAGCACGACCAGCGGGATGTCGCGGTATTTACCATCGCGCTTGGTGCGATAATCGGTGCTGTCGGTGCTCCGCCGGCCCCGCGCCGAAAAGATCAAGGTGCCCTTCGGGAGCAGCGCGCCGCCGATCTCCACCGCACCCACCACATATCCGCCCGGATTGCCGCGCAGGTCGAGCACCACCTGCCGCGCACCCTGTTTCTTCAGGGTGCCGAACGCCTTCTCGACGTCGTCGCCCGCGTTGGCGGAAAATTCCTGGAAGCGGATGTAGCCGGTGAACTCGTCCAGCATGCGATCGTCGGTCACGGCATGCGGCTCGAGCGGCCGGTACTTGAGTTCCACGTTGAAGGTGTCCGGCTCGAGCCGGGAACCG
>DASSHL010000255.1:0-3662 GCA_035692845.1 Gemmatimonadales bacterium | reverse complement strand
CGTCGCAAGTTTCGCCTTCGAACGCCGCACCGCCGCGGTGGACACCAACGTGGCTCGCGTCATCCGCCGCGCATTTCATCCGCGCACCAGGTCCGAGAAGCGCCTCTGGGACACAGCCGAGGCCCTGCTCCCCCGCCGCGGCCGGGACGCCTGGACCTTCAACCAGGCCATCATGGAACTCGGCGCCCTCGTCTGCACGGCGCGGGTGGCGCGGTGTGGGGAGTGCCCAGTGAGGGCGGAATGCCGGACAGGCCGTCGGTCATCGGTCATCGGTCGTCGGACGACTGACGACTGACGACCGCTCCCCTGTGCACCCACCCCTCCGTCCCTCGTCCCATCCCGCATGCCATCAGCCTTCAGCAACCCCGCCACATGGGGACGCACCAGGACCCGGACCATCGGCGGCATTGCCGTCACCGAGTTTACCCAGCCGCCCAACCGGCGGTTGCCCTGGCACGTGCACGACAATGCCTCCATCTGTTTCGTGCTGGCAGGTTCCTACACGGAGCAGATTGGGGCTGCCGAACACGAGTGCCCGCCGCACTCGGTGGTATACAAGCCGCCGTCCGAGCGACACGCCGACCGCTTCGGCTCGACGGGTGGAACATGCCTCCTGATGGAGATCGCATCGGAACGCTTGTCGGTGATGGACGACTCAGCGTCCTGGACACACCGGCCCATCCTTGCACGCAACGCACAACTTGTCGCGGCCGGCCACCAGCTCTACGGCGAATTCTCTCGGCAGGACGCCTTTTCACCGCTGGTTGTGGAAGGTCTCATGCTGGAGATACTCGGTGAGGCGGCGCGAGTGCACGCCCGCGGGACCGACACGAAACAACCAGCGTGGCTCGCACGGGTTCGTGAACTGCTTCACGATTGCCATGGCGGGCCACTCACGCTTTCGCTCGTGGCCCGCGAGGTCGGCGTCCATCCCGCCCATCTCGCCCGCACCTTCCGCCAGCGCTTCGGATGCTCCATCGGAGAGTACGTGCGGCGCCTGCGCATCGACCGCGCCAGCCAGGAGCTGCTGGAGACCAGTGCGCCAATCGCTGAGATCGCCCTCGCCGCCGGCTTCTTTGACCAGAGTCATTTCTCCAAGGCCTTCCGCCAGCAGACCGGCATGAGCCCCGCACGGTTTCGCGCTGCAGGCAGCAACGCAACGCTGGTACCGGAACGCAGCTGACATCCTAGAACAGGACGCAGGGTGGAGTTAGAGTAGCTGCGCGCGCTCACAGCTCACAGCTCACAGCTCACAGCTCACAGCTCACAGCTCACAGCTCACAGCTCACAGCTCACAGCGAGCGGATCGCCGCGCCGGAGGGCGCGTCAGTGAGCGGCAGCCCGGATTACCAACGCCGGCATCTGAGCGAACTGCAGCGCCCGGAGGCACGGCGGCCGCGAGCGACAATCGACCTGGAGATACGTGTGCACAAATGTTCCGCCATGCTGATCCTCTTGTGCGCTGCGGGCATCACGCCAAGTCTCGAGATACCACAGGGTGAACGCAGTGTCGGAGAGTCACGGCACCCAGCGACTCTTCCCGCACGTGATGGCGAGCACGACTTCGATTTCGAGTTCGGCACCTGGAAGACACATCTCAGGCGGCTGCAGCATCCGCTGAGCGGCGACACCACCTGGCTCACCTACGAGGGCACATCCATCGTCCGGAAGATCTGGAACGGCAAGGCCAACATCGTCGAGCTCTTTGCCGACGGGCCAGCCGGTCACCTCGAGGCCCTCTCCTTGCGCCTGTACAATCCCGAATCGCGCCAGTGGAGCATCAATTCCGCCAGCAGCAGGACCGGCACAATCAGCGTGCCTACCATCGGCGAATTCCGGAATGGCCGAGGCGAGTTCCATGACCAGGAAACGTTCAATGGCCGGGCCATTCTCGTGCGCAACGTCTGGTCAGACATCACCTCGACCTCCTGCCGCTTCGAGCAGTCGTTCTCGGATGACGGCGGCAGGACCTGGGAGGTCAACTGGGTTGCCGTCGAGTCGCTGGTGACGCGCTAAGCCGCGGTTAGCAGGCAACGGTCAACCGTCGACCGTTGACCGTTGACCGTTGACCCGTTCTCAACCCTCTACGTCCAGCTTCCCATGACACCGTTTCGTGCTTTCGTGTTCTCGTGTGCGACACTGCTCGCGGTCACGGGATGTTCCGACAGCGCCGGCCCGTCCTCGACGCCCGAACCCGATCTGCTCGCCATCAATGGGCGGCATCTCTGTCGCACCAGCGACGCCGGAACCGCCTGCTGGGGCCAGGGCACCCTGGGCCAGCTGGGCGACGGCAACGCCATCTCTGCGGCGTCACCTGTGCGGGTGGCCGGCGCGCCGGTGTTCACGTCACTGGCTGCCGGCTACACCCACACGTGCGCCCTCGACGCCGATGGCGCTGCCTGGTGCTGGGGCTCCAATCTGGGAGGTGAACTGGGGACCGGGACGCTGCCCGATGAGAGCTGCGGCGGCCTTCCCTGCCAGACTCGGCCCGTCAAGGTTGCAACGCTGGAACAGTTTACCGAACTGGCCGCCGGCAACGGATTCACCTGCGGCCTCGCGGCACGGGGGTCGGTGCTCTGCTGGGGCTACAACGATAAGGGCCAGCTCGGTACTACCGCCGACACCGACACGTGCGGCGGCATCCGCTGCAGCAGGACGCCCGTCGCGTCCGGCCGGAGCGAGGACACCTACCGTCGCATCACCGCGGGGCAGTCGCACATCTGCGGGCTCAATGACAAGGGCGAGGCATGGTGCTGGGGCTACGACGGCCACACGGTGGACGGCGCACACGTCCACATGTTCTCGCCGGTGCCTGCGCTCAACAGCGATTCGATCGCGTTTACCTCCATCTCTTCGGGCGGCTACCATACCTGTGCATTGCGGTCCAATGGTGAAGCATGGTGCTGGGGACTCGACGCCATTGGCGCTGGCCCCGACATCCTGGAAGCCGATCACCCGGTGCCCGTCGTCGGGAACCACCGCTTTCAGGCCATTCGCACTGGACAGATCACGACCTGCGGCCTGGAAAGGAATGGGCGGATCTTCTGCTGGGGGGCCAACAGCACGGGCTCGGTCGGGCGGGAGCCGGTCGGTTCAACCGTGCTCTTCGATTCTCCGCAGGAAATCTCCGGCAACCTGCGCTTCACTGCGCTGAGCGGCGGCGGCTCCACCTTCTGCGGGGTGACCACCAGCGGATCTCTCGCCTGCTGGGGACGCGGCACCGAAGGCCAGCTCCTCAATGGCGCGGAGAACAGCAGCATGCCCGTGATCCTGGCCTTCGAGAGGTGACCCGATGCCAAGTCGCAGGTCGCACGATCTGCGACCTGCGACTGCCCTGTGCATCCGCTCGTCCCAGCCTCGTCCATCCTCGCATGCGACCACTTCCCGCTTTCCTCGTCTCGTGCATGACAGCCGCCGCCGTCGCGGCCTGCTCCGACTCCTCCGCCCCGGCGGATCCCGCTGATCCCATTGACCTCCCCGACCCGCCGCAGCCAACGCTCGCGCTGGGGTCAGGCCACGTCTGCCAGATATCCGGCAGCGTGACCGCCTGCTGGGGTTCCGGCACCCTGGGACAGCTTGGCAACGGCGGCGGGTCATCGCCCGATGTCCGCGCCACGGTCGGAGGCAACCACATCTTCACGAGCATCGTCGCGGGCGAGTCG
>DASSHL010000254.1:0-2937 GCA_035692845.1 Gemmatimonadales bacterium | reverse complement strand
GCTGCCACGCCGCGCCGAATCAGGTCATCGCGCGTGCTCTCGCTGATGGCATGGAAGCCGGCTCGCCGGTAACGGCGCGGAATCGGACGCTCGGCCAGCCACACGGCGGCTGCCATGGGCCACGACGCCTCCTGAAAGGCGGTCTCTCCAAAAAGATGCGGCACGATCGCGCAGAACGGGAGCGGGGTCAGCGAGGAGAGGAAAAGCGGAATCTTGTTGATGTCCTCGACCACGATGTCGGGTTGTTCGCGCCGCAGGGCCCGACGCACCGCCCCGCGTCCCTTGATCGCAAAGCTGGTGCGACTCCCCACTCGCGTCACATCGAGCCCATCCACCTCTGCGCGTCCTGCGCTCTCGGGCCAGCCGGAGCAGATCAGCCGGACGCGATGTCCCCGCTCCACCAGGCGGCGAAAGATTTCGAAGACATGAATCTCCGCGCCGCCAGCTTGCGGATTGGCGCGATCCAGCCAGTTGACGAGCAGGATGTTCACGGGTCAGGCGATGCGCCCGAGGTCGCGCGCGACGCGGTCGAGCACGCCGTTGATGAAGGCGGTGGCGCGCCGGCCCGCAAACCAGTATGCCAGGCGCACCGCTTCATCGATGACAACCTTGGGTGGCGTCTGCCCGTCCTCGAGCTCCTGAATTGCCAGCCGGAGGATGTTGCGCTCGATGATGGCCACCCGATCCCAGCGCCAGTTGTCCGCAGCTGCAGCGGCGCGCCGGTCGAGCACGCCCACGTTCGCAATGACCCGCGCGGCGTGCCCCTCGGCCAGATCGAGGACCTTGGGCCTCGGCCGGATGAGCCGGCCCACGCCGGCAAGCGCCTGGTCCAGCGATCCGCCACCGGTCAATTCCCAGGCGTACAGCAGCTGCAGGGCGCGGGCTCGTCCGCGAGTGTCGAGCCGGCGCTCAGCCATGGCCCGACCGTGACTGTGCCAGGGCATCCGCCGCGGTGATGGCGGCTTCGGCCGCTTCCCTGCCCTTGTTGCCCGCCGCGCCGCCCGCCCGCTCCAGCGCCTGCTCCATGGTGTCGACGGTCAGGACGCCGAAGCCGACCGGCAAACCATGCCGCACGGCGATGGCGTTGAGTCCGCGTGCAGCCTCAGCAGCCACAAAGTCGAAATGCGGGGTCTCGCCGCGCACCACCGCGCCCAGCGCCACCAGGCAGGCATACCGGCCGCTCGATGCCAGCGAGCTCGCGACTGCCGGCAGTTCGAACGCGCCCGGCACCCAGATCACATCCACATGCGCCGGCTTGAGCCCAGCCTCCTCGCAGGCGGCGCGCGCACCCTCGAGCAGCCGGCGCGTCACCATTTCGTGGTACTGGCTGACGAGAATGGCCATGCGGCCGGCAGCGCGGAGACGTCCGTGGATTTCGGTCATGGCTCAGAACGTGAGGAGATGGCCAAGCTTGTCGCGCTTGGTTTCGAGGTAACCCTGATTCTCCTCGGTCCTGCTTGCGATCAGCGGCACCCGCTCGACGATCTCCAGGCCATAACCATCGAGTCCCACCAGCTTGCGTGGGTTGTTGGTCATGACGCGAATGGAGGAGAGGCCCAGGTCGCGAAGGATCTGCGCCCCGATGCCGTAATTGCGAAGGTCGGGTGCGAAGCCGAGCCGGGTATTGGCCGTCACCGTGTCGGCGCCGGTATCCTGCAGCGCGTAGGCGCGCAGCTTGTTCAGGAGTCCGATCCCACGTCCTTCCTGGTCCAGGTACACGAT
The DNA here is from genome assembly GCA_035692845.1 of Gemmatimonadales bacterium. Classification (GTDB taxonomy): domain Bacteria; phylum Gemmatimonadota; class Gemmatimonadetes; order Gemmatimonadales; family GWC2-71-9; genus CAMLHP01. The sequence continues at coordinate 1,215 of DASSHL010000254.1, read as the reverse complement.
GACGCCTTCACCTGCCTCCGCGATCTTCTGCATGGCCGCATTCAGCTGGAAGCCGCAGTCACAACGCGCCGAATGGAACACGTCGCCCGTCAGGCACTTGGAATGCATGCGCACCAGGATGTCGCGCTTGCCTGCCACGTCGCCCATGACGAGCGCCACGTGTTCAGCCCCATCCACATCGTTGGTGTAGCCCACCACCGTCCACTCGCCGAAATCGGTGGGCAGGCGTGCCTCCGCAACGCGGTGCACCAGGCGTTCCGTCTGCAGGCGGTGTGCCACCAGCTGTGCCACTGTCACGAATGTCAGCTGATGCTCTTCCGCAAAGCGCTGCAGCTCGGGCACCCGCGCCATGCTGCCGTCGGGATTCAGGATCTCGCAGATCACCCCGGCAGGATAGAGCCCCGCGAGTCGTGCCAGGTCGACCGCGGCCTCGGTATGGCCCACCCGCTGCAGGACGCCGCCCGGGCGCGCGCGAAGCGGTGGGATGTGGCCAGGCCGGCGGAGGTCGGTGGGCTGGGTGGCGGGATTGATGGCGACATGAATGGTGGTGGCGCGGTCGCTCGCCGAGATTCCGGTGGTCACGCCGAAGCGGCGTTCCGCATCGATCATCACGGCGAAGGCGGTGCCGTGCTCCTCGGTGTTGCGATCAACCTGCTGCGGGATGCCCAGCTCATCGCACCGTTCCGGCGTGAGCGCCAGGCAGACGAGCCCGCGTCCATGCTGCGCCATGAAATTGATCAGCTCGGGCGTGACCAGTTCCGCCGCGCAAATGAGGTCGCCCTCGTTCTCGCGATCTTCGTCGTCGACCACGACAACGATCCGTCCGTTGCGGAGATCGTCAATCGCCTGCGTTATGGTACCCAAGGCCATCCGTTCCTCTTCTGGTGTCACCCAACCGGGCGCGCCCCGAGCAGCGCCTGCACGTAGCGGCCGATGATGTCGGCTTCCAGGTGCACGGCGTGGCCCACGCGCAATTCGGCCAGTGTCGTATGCTGTAAGGTAAACGGGACGAGAACCACGCGGGCCTGCCCCGGTCCGGAGAGCGCATTGACCGTGAGGCTGACCCCGTCCACTGTGAGCGAGCCGCGTTCGACCGTCAGTGTCGCCACATCAGGCGGGAGCTGGATGTCCAGTTGCAGCTCGTCGGCCACCGCAGTGACGGCCTTCACCGTGCCCACACCGTCCACGTGACCCTGCACCAGATGGCCACCCAGC
>DASSHL010000253.1:0-3254 GCA_035692845.1 Gemmatimonadales bacterium | reverse complement strand
TGTCGGTCAAGTCAGCAACGACGATAGCGGCCAGGCTGGTGCATGCATTCGGCGAGCCGATGGACACGCCGCACGAAGGGCTCACGCACCTTACCCCTTCGGCCGGGCGGATCGCCGGCGCCACGCTGGAGGACGTGGCGTCGCTCGGAATCGTACGGACCCGGGCGAAGTGCATCACGGCGCTGGCGAAAGCGGTTGAATCGGGCGCACTGGTGCTGGAGCCGGGCGCGTCGCCTGAGGCAACCATGCAACAGCTCATGGCGCTGCCCGGCATCGGGCCGTGGACGGCGCAGTACATCGCCATGCGCGCGTTGCGCTGGCCGGATGCCTTTCCCAAGGAAGATCTGGTCGTGCGGAAGCGGCTTGGTGGAACCAGCCCGGCGCGGGCGGAGGCCATGTCGGAGGCCTGGAGGCCGTGGCGGAGCTACGCGGTGTTGCATTTGTGGAGGGCTGAGGGCTGAGGGCGGCGTGGTCTTTTCGTCTTCGGCTCAGTTAGGGACAGAATCAGAAAACTGCCCAAGCTCGCGCCCCGGCCACCTTGCTGCGCGCCAGGATACATCATTGTCGGAAGAGGGTTATACCGCAGACGAGAGGAATTGAACCGAATCCGCGTGTACTAGCACCGGTATGGGAGTTTGTTCGCCGACGACAAGCAGCACGTCCACAATGCTCCCATCGGCTGCGTGATGGCGAGCTGAGCACTGAGCGGCTGGCCTGCGGCGCTCAGTGCTCGGCACCGTCGTCCCGTCCCCACGAGTCACTCCACTACCAGAGTCCCGCTGGCGCCCGAAGCTCCGTCGTCCTGATACTGGTAGGTTCCCGGTGTCGTGAAAGTGATGCTGGCCAGGCCATTGTTTCGGTAGCCGATCGGCTGGCTTGGAAACGAAGGCGTCCCCACCGCAACGATGGCGTGATAGTCGTAGTCCCAGTCTTCCAGGAACCAGTGCATCGTGGTTCCCGCCGGGATGGTATCCACCGCGGGAGTGCTGCCGTTTTGCGCGCTGGTGAAGGTCCCGTCATTCACCCACAGCACAACGAAGCGCTCCTGTCGGATGCTGAACGTGAATCGCTTCGATAATGGGCTGCCGTCCACGACGGCCTCGACGACGCCGGTGCCGGCCGAGCCGTCAGGCGCCACCTCGACCCGCGCAAAGCCGATTTCGTCGCTGGCATTCTCGGAACTCGCGATGTGTATGGGACCTTCCACGACTCTCCACGTGACCGGCTGGTTCGGAACCGCATTGCCATACCTGTCGAACAGCCCCATCGCCGGCATATCAAACTCCGTGGTATACGCGGCGCCGGTATATGCCACCTGTGTATCGGGGATGGCTGGCGTCAAGGTGGAGACGCTTCCGGGAAGCGCGCGCGCCGTGAACTGCAGGGGCGACCCTTCGGCGCCGTGGACCTGCGCCACGACCACCTGGGTATCTCGTGCGACCGTGTCAAGCGTCCAGTGGGTCTCGGCGAATCCCTCAAGATCGGTGATGCTCGATGCAGGGGACACGTGCCCATCCGTCGCGCTCCAGGTAACCGTCACGCCGGCATCGGACGGGCCGAAGGTATGCACCTTCACCCGGAGGGGCATCGGCAGAGGCGCGCCGACTTGGCCCGTTTGTGTATCACCGCCCTCGATGGCGACTGTCATGCGAGCCTGATTCAGTGCGGCGGCATGAAAGGTGACGGGTGAGCCGTTGGCGCCCGTGAGTGCCGCGGTGGCAGACATCGGACCGGGACTGGCGCCGAGCGTCCACACGGTGGCGGCAATTCCCTGCGCGTCGGTTACGCTCGCCGCCGGCTTGAGGCCGCCGGCGGATGCGGACCAGGAAATCGTAACGCCCGGTTTCGGCAGCCCATCCTCCTCGACCAGTACCCGAAGCGGCAGCGGCAGGATAGCGCCCGCAATCGCCGACTGGTTATTGCTGGCGGCAATCGCACTGATGGTCAGCGTTACCTGAGGATTGGTTTCATCGGAACAGGCGGAGCTTGCCAGGACCAGGGCTGCTGCAGCCGTTAGTGATATCGTTCGGGCAAGTGACAGATGTGGCGGCATGGTACGCTCCGGAGCCGTGGTTTGGCGCAACGCGGGGTGCGTCGCGGATGTCCACGGAGAGCATGCGACACCGGCGTCCTCAAGCCGTCACCGTAGCGTCCCTTGAACCCTGACCACCAGCCCGAAGCCGCCCCTGGATCGTCGTTGATTCGGGGGCGGCTTGCGTGCTAACGCCGTCAGGCTTGCGGTGGAAGTTGTGGGCGCCGCCGAGATTGGAGCGCCGCTCCGGCCAGGCCCACGAGGCCGGATCCCAGCAGGATGATCGTGGCTGGTTCGGGCACGATGCCGGCGGCCGCCGTGATAGTGACCGTCGCCGAGTCGGATGTGACGTATGGATTGGTGAAATGGTCGAAGATGATGCCGGAGTAGGTCAGCGGCGTGGGCGGAGGTGACACCGGAACCCGGAAGTAGGTGTGGCGGTCCTCGCAGCAACTGGCTTGTGCTGCCGTCGGTTTCGGCGTCCGGAATTTGGCGTCCCAGGTGCCATGGCCATTGATCGGATCGGTGGTCGTCAGGTCTATGTAGAAGGCGAAGAGCTGGGCATTCGGGTTCATGACCGCCGGAAAAATGAAGTCCCCGGTGCCAGTGTAGGATGTGGAGATGACACCGACATCCATCGGGGAGCGGATGGCACTCACGGTGGTGGTGCCAGTGAGGCCGAGAAATGTGAGGGTCAATGACTCGCCGCCGTTGGTCAGCGTGATGCTGTTGCCACTGGCCAGGCAGGAGCCGAGGCTGCTGATTGTCAGGCAGGTGAAGTGGCCGGTGAAGGCGTAGTTCATGACATAGCCGGGCTCACCATTCGGAAGGGTGATCCAGCCCTGGGCCGCAACTCGGCCCGGCGTCAGCAGGGTGGCAGCCATCGCCACGATGCCGGTGAGGCGTAGTGGAGAGTTTTGCATCGGTGGGGCTCCCATGATCTATCGCGCACGAGGCACTGGCCGCCGTTCTGGCGGCGCGAGGCTTCGGTAAAGCCAATATATGGCGTGCCGGGAAATTGTGGGCTGAGCGCGGAGCGCCCTGCGCCTGACCACCGGCCAGCGTCCTGTGACCTGCAACTCCAGCCAAAAACGCCCCGTTCACCAAAAAAGTGAAAGGGGCGTTTTCACGGGCCCGGCGCGATTCGAACGCGCGACCTCTTGCTCCGGAGGCAAGCGCTCTATCCAGCTGAGCTACGGGCCCTTGGGGAGCGGAAAAGTCG
>DASSHL010000252.1:0-2530 GCA_035692845.1 Gemmatimonadales bacterium | reverse complement strand
GCCCGGCATGGTCGGATTGAGCGCAACGTGGCCGCTCGAATCGATCTGGTAGTACTCGGCGCTGCGTTCGAGGTACGCCTTGAGCTGCGCACCCGAGATGCGCACCGCCCGCAGGGTGTTCTCATAGGGATAGACGCTGGCGACATCGGAGAGTCTTACCGCACCGGCTGGAAAGCCGCCTTCTAGGTTGAATGCCGCCGCCGCGGAAAGCTGGGCGCCGGTGACTTCCTTCTGCACCGACTGGATGAACTCGATGATCGGGGTCGGGCGGGCGCGCGCCATGGCGGACGGCATCGCGGCGCTCGACCTGGCCAGCGGCTGGCGCACCCACGCGCGCACGCTGTCATGCGCGCCCTGGAGCGCGCTCACCAGGCGCGGCGAAGGCGTTACTTTCGCGAGAGGGATCAGGTCGGCATGCCAGCGCACCGGCGACCAGTGTCCCCTGCTCCGCACCAGGTCCACATGCATCACCACCACGCTCTGGGCCCAGTTCTTCGGCTGGATGAAATGGACGCCGTTGAGCACGGAATCGCGCATCTCGCGATGCGAATGTCCCACGACGACCAGGTCGGGCTTCGACGGCAGCGACGCCAGCATGGCCGCCGCGTTCTCGATACCGACGCCGGTGGTGTCGTACGACGATTCGCCGTCCATGCCGCTGTGAATCAGCACGATCTCGAGATCTGATTTCCGGTCGAGCGCGGGAAGCACCCGGCGCGCCGCCGCGGGAATCCGCTCCAGCCGCACTCGGCGCTCCACGTTCTTCCGGTCCCAGACCATTACGCCCGGCGTGGTGAAGCCGGTGATGCCCACCTTGACTCCGGCCCGCTCCAGGACGACGTACGGCCGGTACATGAGGGTGTCGCCGGGAAGGCCGCGGATGTTGGCACTGACGTACGGGAACGCGGCACCGTGCAGTGCCCGGGCGAGTGTGGCGAGTCCCCAGTTGAACTCGTGATTGCCCAGCGTCCCGGCATCGTAGCCGACCAGGTTCATGGCCCGGACAATCGGGTTGGTGTCCTGCGGCGCGACGCGGGCAAAGTAGGCAGCGAAGGGATCGCCCTGGATCAGGTCGCCCGAATCCAGCAGGAGGACCTGCCCGGGATAGGCACGCCGCAGCGAATCCACCACGGTGGCCACTCGCGTGAGTCCGCCCGGGAAGCTCCTGTCCGCGGTGTAGTCCCAGGCGAAGGCGCGGCCGTGCACGTCCGTGGTCGCAACGATGACGAGGCGAGCGGTGTCGGCCGGGGTGGGCCGAGGTGCGGCCAGCGCCACCGCCAGCAGGAATGATGCGAGCATGGGCAGAAAATATAGTGGCTCTTGCTCGTATTCGGGCGGGTGCATATATCTTTGCCGACGATGAACTCACCCGGTGCAGCCTCCGATTTCCTGCACACTGTCGCCGAGCCTGCCCGTATGACCAGCCGAGTCCTCGTGGTCGATGATGAAGCCGACATCACGGCGCTGGTGGCCTATCACCTCGCCAAGGCCGGCTATCGCGTCTCCACCACATCAAACGGCGCCGACGCCCTGCGCGCCGCGCGCGAGGAGCGGCCCGACGTGGTGGTCCTGGACCTGATGCTGCCGGTTATGTCGGGCTATGACGTCCTGCAGGAACTCCGCCGCCTGGAGGAAACACGGGACGTGGGCGTCATCCTGCTGACGTCGCGCCAGGAAGAGGCCGATCGCATCAAGGGGCTGACGCTGGGCGCCGATGACTACCTCACCAAGCCCTTTTCCCCGGCTGAACTGGTGCTGCGGGTCGCCGCGCTGTTGCGGCGGCTGGCGTCACCGGCGGTGGCCGCGGGTTCGACCCTCAGTGCCGACTCCCTCGTCATTGACCGCTCGGCGCACCAGGCAACCATGGACGGCCGCGCGCTCGACCTGACCGCCACCGAATACAAGCTGCTGCTGACGCTGGTGGAGCGGCGGGGCCGGGTGCAGTCCCGCCCGCAGCTGCTCGAGTCGGTCTGGGACGCCAATCCCGAAATCCAGACCCGTACCGTGGACATGCACGTCCAGCGGTTGCGGGCCAAGCTGGGCCCGTTGGGCGACCAGATCGAAACGGTGCGTGGCTTTGGCTACCGTTTCCGCGGTGGCGAACGTGGAGGCCCCAGCCGGTGACCTTCAGCCGCCGTCTGGCCACGGGCACGTTCGTCGTGGTGGTGACGGCGCTCGCGGTCCTCCTCTGGCGCGCCGAGCGCTCCCTTCGCAGTGATCTGGAAGCAGATGTGGTGAGCCAGCTGGAGCGCAGTGCCTCGCTGGTGGCACGTGCCCTTCCCGACAGCCAGGCCGAGTGGCAACGCACGGTTCGGGAACTTTCGCTCGAATCCGGCATCCGCATCACCGTCATCAGCACGACCGGCGTCGTGCTGGCCGACAGCGATTTTCCCGAAGGTCCGCTGGGTGCCATCGAGAATCATGCGAGCCGGCCCGAAGTGCAGTCGGCGCGCGCAGGTGAGATTGGCCATGCCAAGCGGCACAGCGCGACCGTTGGTCGTGACTTCATGTACGTGGCGATCCGCGGTGG
>DASSHL010000251.1:0-2403 GCA_035692845.1 Gemmatimonadales bacterium | reverse complement strand
AGCGTATGCTGCAGGACGCCGTGGAGCAGGACGTAAATGTCGTAAGGCTTTCCCGCCACGGGATCACGGAGACGCGAATCCGGCGTCGCCGCGATCGCATCCACGAGTGACCGATACGTTTCTCCCAGGCGGGCTTTGGTGCCGTCCCAGCTCTCGGCGGGTGGCACTTCCCAGTCGCCGCTCTCCGGCAGGTACTCCTCACCGTCGAGGCGGCGGTGTGCGGCGTCGAGCCAGAAGACGACATGCGATGCGAGGTCCTGGATACTGTGCGCGCTGGCTGCCGGACGCCACTGGCTGGTTGCCGAATCGATCGAGTCCAGCAGCTGCACCATGGGTGGTCCATGCCAGGCATCTCCATCCCAGGCGCGCTCGAACTGGTCGCGAATCCGGTCCATGGATTCCGCAGGCTTCACAGGTTGCTCTCCCGCCGAGTTGGCACATCCCGGCGACAGCACCTCGCGCCGGGACTGGATCGCCTTCATACTACGGGGAAGCGGAATGCAACACCAGCCACCGGGGACGACCGGTCCAACAGGCACGACCATGAGGACTAGATGCTGACGCTGAACCGCATACGAGCCGCCTTCCCGCTGCTCCCGCTCCTGCTCTGCCTCGCAGGGCCGCTTGCGGCGCAGACGGTCATTCTGGTGCGCCACGCCGAAAAGGCCCAGGTAGCAGGCAACGATCCACCGTTGAGCGAGGCGGGCACGGCTCGGGCCGAGGCGCTCCAGGTCGCATTGCAACACGCCAACGTACGCCACGTCGTCGTCACATCACGGCAACGAACCACCCTGACCGCCGCGGACGTGATCGCGGCCCGGCACCTGACCCCGGTGGTCATTCCCTACGGGGATGGTGAGTCGGCCCAGGTGGTCGCCGTCGCAGCTGCGGTGCGGCGAGTGCCGAAGGGGGACGCGGTACTGGTGGTGGGCCACAGCAACACGGTCCCGCGCATCATTGCGGCGCTGGGGGGCCCGAAGCTGCCTGACCTCTGTGATGCTTCCTACTCCACGATCTTTGTTCTCGAGCTCGGGAGTTCGCCGCCGCGGCTGGTACGCGCGCACTATGGCGCGCCCGATCCCCCCGGCTCCGATTCCTGCACCACCGATATGGAGACTCACTGATGCCCTGCCTGTTTGCCGTGCTGGCATTGGCGGTGCCACGCGTGGTCATATTGCTGCTCTGGTTCTTTACCAGCTGGTTCCAGGGAATTTTTGCGACAATCCTCTGGCCCGTCCTCGGCTTCATCTTCCTCCCGACCACGCTGCTGTGGTATACCGCGGTGCAGCACTGGTTCGGCGGTCACTGGGGGTTGTGGCCAGTTATTGGAATCGTGATCGCACTGATGATCGATATCTCCCCCGCCCGCGGCCGGCGCGCGGAGACGGCCTGATGCGGCCGGGCAGCATCACCTGTCCGGAGTGCGGCGTCCGCACGGCCGAGCCGATGCCGGAGAACGCGTGCCTTCGATTCTTCGAATGTCCGGCGTGCCGCGTGCTGCTCCGGCCTCGGCCGGGCGACTGCTGCGTATTCTGCTCGTATGGCGATTCGCCCTGCCCGCCTGTGACAGCCGAAGGTCGACAGTCGACGGTCGACCGTTGACTGTCGACCTTCAACCATTGGCATGAAAACATCTTCCCAGCGGAAGCATCGGGAGAGTCTCTATGAGCCGCTCACGTTTCGCCGATTCATGCTGTACGTGATGGAGGCAGCGCTGGTGTTTGCCCTGCTGTACGTGGGATATCTCGCCGTTGCGGCGCACGGCACCGGCTACACCTGGGCGCAGATGGATTGGAACTCGAGCGGACACACGTCGCCGGCCGAGTACCTGCGGGCCAACGGTGTCGGCAGCCGGGGCATCGAGCGCGCGGGCCGGGCTTGCACGGAATACTACGAGATCCGAAGCCGCCGCCCCCTGAGGGTGGACTGTTGAGCCACGACTCTCTCGACCACTTCGCCCGCGAACTCTATGACGAGCTGCGGCGCATGGCGCACCGGCAACTGTCCGGCGAGCGTCCCGACCATACGCTCTGCACGACCGACCTGGTGCACGAGGCCTACCTGAAACTGGGCCGGCTGGAGCGGATCGAGTGGCAGAGCCGGGCGCACTTCTTTGCCGGCGCGGCCCAGGCGATGCGCCGGGTGCTGGTGGATCATGCCGTGCGCCGAGGAGCTGGCAAAAGAGGCGGCAAGCAGGTGCGAGTCGAGCTGGGCGACGACCTTGCTATCGCGGATGAGGTCGGCGACCAGCTGCTCGCTCTGCACGAAGCGCTGGAGCACCTCGAAGCCGACGAGCCTCGGCTCGCCAAGGTGGTCGAGTGCCGGTTCTTTGCCGGCATGACAGTGCCCGAGATCGCGGAGGCGCTCGATCTGTCGCCCGCCACCGTGAAGCGGGACTGGCAG
>DASSHL010000250.1:0-2099 GCA_035692845.1 Gemmatimonadales bacterium | reverse complement strand
CCTGCCGCCAGGAGATGCCCTCGATGCAGAAGGCCTACGCGCGGCTCAAGGACGATGGTTTTGCCATCGCCGCGGTCAGCATTGACGAAGGAGGGCCGGAGGATGTGCTCGCGTTTGCCCGCGAGTTCGGACTCACCTTCGACATCCTGCACGACCGGAGCGGCCGCATCTCCACGCTCTACCAGACCACCGGCGTGCCCGAGAGTTTCCTGCTCGACAAGGACGGCGTCATCATCAAGCGCGTCATCGGCGCGCATGACTGGTCGTCGCCCGCCAACATTGCGCTCATCGAACGCCTGCTGGGCAAGGCTCCACCCGCGCCCGCCGACACGGTGGTGGTGAGCCCGGAGGAGCGGAGCTGAGCCGCATTCTCGGTCTCGAGACCTCATGCGACGAGACCTCTGCCGCAGTGCTGGACCTGGATGGCACGGCGGCACCCGAGATCAAGAGCCTCGTCATTCTCTCGCAGGATATTCATGCGGTCTTCGGCGGTGTGGTGCCGGAACTGGCGAGCCGGGCCCACCTCGAGGCAGTAGGGCCGGTGGTGCGGCGTGCGCTGGAGCAGGCTGGCGCCGCGCTCGACGACGTGGACGGAATCGCCGTGACCGCGGGACCTGGCCTCGTTGGCGCGCTGCTCGTGGGACTGATGTACGGGAAGACGCTCGCCTGGAGCCGGGACATTCCCCTGATCGGCGTGAACCACCTGGAAGGGCACCTCTTCGCACCAACGCTGGAGGATTCCGGTCTCGAGCCGCCGTTCGTGGCGCTCCTGGCCAGTGGCGGGCATACGCTCCTGCTCGATGTGATGAACTGGGGGCATTACCGGCTGGTGGGCCGCACGCTGGACGACGCGGCCGGCGAGGCATTCGACAAGGTGGCCAAGCTGCTGGGGCTGGAATATCCCGGCGGGCCCGTCATCGAACGCCTCGCGGCAACGGGCAGGCCTGGCCGCTTCAATTTTCCCCGCCCGATGCTCGGTGAGCTCAGCGGCGAGGGTCCCAACCGCTACAATTTCTCCTTCAGTGGCCTCAAGACGGCGGTGCGGCGCGCGGTGCAGAAGTGCGACGATCTCGAGCGTGATCGCGCCGACATTGCGCGCGGCTTCCAGGACGCCGCGATCGAAGTGCTGGTGGCCAAGACAGCAGCGCTGGCGGACGAGCTGGAATATGGGGCTGCCATCATCGGGGGTGGCGTCGCCTGCAATCGCGCCCTCGGCGAGGCGCTGCGCCGCAGGCTGGCGGGCACGGCGCGGGTGAGCGTAGCTTCCCCTCGGCTCAACACCGACAACGCGGCGATGATCGCCGCGGCAGGCGCGTGGCGCCTGGCACGAGGTGAACGAAGCGACCTCTCCCTCGAGCCGCGTGACGACCTGCCGATTCCCGGACTCTCAGACGGGGTCATCCGCTCATGACCGTATATCCGTTCGTCATCCATCTGGGACCGCTGCCCATTACCGGCTACGGCCTCATGATGATGGTGGGTTTCCTCATGGGTGGCTGGCTGATCACGCAGGAGCTCCGGCGTCGGCAGCTGCGTGAGGAATACTCCGCCGACATCGTGCTCGCAGCCCTGGTGGGAGGCGTGGTCGGCGCCAAGCTCTGGTATTTCGCGCTCACCGGCAACCCGGCGACACTGCTCGACCGCGGCGGGCTGGTGTGGTATGGCGGATTCATCGGCGGCGCGCTGGCGGTCATCCTCAATGGCTGGCGCCGACGGGTGCCGCTTCGCTGGACCATGCAGTTGGCGGCCCCGGCGCTCGCCGCGGCCTATGCGCTGGGCCGGGTGGGCTGCTTCCTCATCAATGATGATTACGGGCGGCCCACGTCGCTCCCGTGGGCGGTCAAGTTTCCGCAGGGCTACCCGCCCTCCACCGCTGGCAACCTCGCGCACCTGGGCATCGCAAGCCCACCGGGAACGGACCCGACGACGGTGCTCGCGGTGCATCCCACCCAGCTGTATGAAGTGGCGATCATGCTGGTGGCGTTCGCATTTCTCTGGAAGTGGCGGAAGCTGGCCCGCCCGGCCGGTTGGCTTTTTGGCGCCTACCTGGTCTGGGCCGGCGCGGAGCGCTTCTTCGTGGAGATCTTCCGGGCCAAGGA
>DASSHL010000249.1:0-3422 GCA_035692845.1 Gemmatimonadales bacterium | reverse complement strand
GGTTTCCACCGCCTGGGCATACAACCGGTCGAGCAACGCACGTACTTCACGATCCATGAGCGCGCGCACTTCCTCGCTCGGCGGCGCGTCGGGATCATAGACCATGAGCCCCGCGGTCTCGCCCATGCCGAGGTTGTAGACCATCTCGCGCGCAACCCGGGTCACGTGCTGCAGGTCGCTTCGCGCGCCACTGGTGATCTGGTCGGGGCCGAAGATCACTTCTTCGGCCGCGCGCCCGCCGAGTCCCTTGAGAATCTGGCCTTCGAGATAGCGCCGCGAATGGAGATGGCGGTCGGCGTCGGGTGCGAAGAAGGCAACACCCATCGCCTCGCCGCGCGGCTGGATCGTCACCTTGTGCAGCGGATCGTCCGGGCACCCCACGACACCGAGCAGGGCGTGTCCCGACTCGTGCATGGCGACGAGCCGCCATTCGTGTGAGCTGGCGGTCAGCCCCTTCCGCTCCTTGCCCAGGAGCACGCGATCGCGCGCGGCCTCGAAATGCTGCCAGGCAACCGTCGCCGATTCCTCGCGGGCAGCCACGATGGCCGCCTCGTTGAGGAGATTGGCGAGGTCGGCGCCGCTGGTCTGCGGCATCAGCCGAGCGAGTCGTGAGAGGTCCACGCCGCCGGAGACGGGGACGCGGCGCTCTCGCACATGCAGGGAGAGAATCGCTTCGCGCTCGGGGGCGGTTGGCAATGGCACGCAGATTGAGCGGTCGAACCGGCCGGGGCGGAGCAGTGCCTTGTCGAGATCGTCCGGGCGATTGGTGGCGGCGATGACCACGACGTTGTCATGACCGGAGAAGCCGTCCATCTCGACCAGCAGCTGGTTCAGCGTGCGGTCATCCTCATTGTGCGCGCGGTTCCGGCCACGGCGGCCCCCGAGGGCATCGATCTCATCGATGAAGATGACGCCGCCCTTCTTGCGGGCCTTCCGGAAGAGCGACTTGATGCGCAAGGCGCCGAGGCCGACGATGAATCCCGTGACTTCCGAGCCGGAAATCGTCCAGAACGGCACTGCCGCTTCGCCGGCCACTGCGCGGGCCATGAGCGTCTTGCCGGTACCCGGCGGGCCGTAGAGCAGGATGCCGCGCGGCGTCCGCGCACCGACGCGCTGGAAGCGCGCAGGATCGCGCAGTGACTGCACCACTTCCGTGAGCTCGCTCTTGGCGCCGCCGTTGCCGGCCACCTGCTCGAAGGTCGTCTCGGAGTGGGCCCGCTCGCCGAGATCGGTGCTGCCCCCGCCGAAGCCAGCGTTGCGGCGAAGCACGACCGAGCCCGCGATGAGCAGCCCCAGCGCGAGGGTGACAGCGAGATAGGGCGCTGCGCCCTGGCCCGCCGGACGGAAGCTTACGACGGCGCCCGTCTGCATGGCGCGGGCAACGAGATCGTCGGCGTTGGCTGCGGTGTACACCGCGTTGCTGCGGGCCTCCTGCTCCCACAACGTGACCGACTGGCCGGGGGTCACAATGACCGAATCCACCGTGCCGGAGCCGAGCTTCTCGAGCACCGACGAGTAGGGGATGGTCCTGCTGGCATGCAGGTTCTGGAAGGCGCGCATGGCGACGGCCGAAACCGTGACGGCGGCGATGACCGCCAGCGTACCGATGGCGAGGGTTCGTGACAGTGGAATGCGACGCTTCACTCGGTCAGGTCCTGCAGCGGCAGATCGCCTGCTTCGATAAGGGTGAGATAGGCCAGGCGGGTGCCAGGCATGACGCTTTCATATGCGGCCAGGAGCCGCCCACGGTTCTGCGCGTCCGGGCCGCGCTGCGATGCGCGCCAGAACTGCACTGCGTGCGCCAGCGCTTCGGCTGCGTGCTCGTCGGCATCACCAAAGCCATAGCGGGTGGAGTCGGTGAGGGGCGGCAGCTCGGCCAGCAGCCGGGTGCCCAGTGCCTGATGCCGCGCCATCCAGTGGTGACTCAGCTCGTGAAGGAACGCGTGCTGGAGCTGCGCGTCGCTGAAGATAGCGGATGGTGCGAGGGCGACCGAGTCGCGCGAACGGATGTACTCGCCGATGTGGCGCGCTTCCCGGCCAGAGGCACCCACCAGCCCGACCGGGCGGCTGGGCGAGCCGAGGATGGCGCGCGCTGAATCGGCAAAAGCGCTGACGGTGAGCTCGTGGATGATGGCCATGCCTTCGCGATGCTCGAGCGCCAGCGGGCTGCTGGGCGCGGCCCGCCAGGCCAGCGCTGGCCGGGTGCTGAGCGGCTGGGCCGACGGGCCGAACCAGCTCATGCGGACGATCTGGGTGGTGAGCGCCGTGATCAGGAAAGCCAGCGAGGCTGCGACTGTGCGCATCCACCCGTCCAGTGACGGAGCTCGGCGTTCGGTTTCCTGAAGCGAAGCGGACATGGCGTTCGAGGTCGAAGAGTTTTGAATGGGGGTGCTGTACAGCTTCTGTGCAGAAAGCGGGCCGTGCCGAGACGCGGATGTAAGTGGTTGTGACGTGTCGGGATGCAACCGAGCGGACGAAGGGTGCTGGCCTCCCGGGCTCGCAGCGCGCGAGGCCGAGGCGCGCATCGCCAATGAAACAGAATGCACCGGTCCGCGAGAATTGGGTACCGCGTCAGGCGGCGGTGTCGCACAGCTTAGCACTGTCTCGTTTCCGGACGGCTCATGCTGGCTCGCATCCGGTCCGCCGCAGTGCTGGGGGTGGACGCTTACCTGATGGACGTCGAAGTCGACATAGCGAGCGGCATGCCGTCGTTCGCGACGGTGGGATTGCCGCAAGGGGCGGTGAAGGAAGGGCGCGAACGGGTCAACGCGGCGCTGCAGAACGCGGGATTCGCCTTTCCGCTCCGGCGTATCACTGTGAACCTGGCTCCGGCCGACATTGTGAAGAGTGGCTCCGCACTCGACCTGCCGATCGCGCTCGGCATCCTGGTGGCCAGTGGCCAGGTGAGCGGCGACCTGCTGGACGGCTTCGTCGCACTGGGGGAAGTAGGGCTCGAGGGCGATCTCCGCCCGGTTCGCGGGGCGCTGTCGATGGCGCTCCGGGCGCGAGTCACGGGTTGCAAGGGCGTCATTCTCCCGTCCGCGAATCTCGCAGAGGCGTCCGTGGCAGAGGGCATCGAAGTCCTCGGCGCGGACACTCTCATGGACGTATGTGACTGGCTCGACGGGCGGGACAACCGACTCAAGCGCCAGCAAGTGGACCTCGCCACGCTGATGCGGGAGCGCGCGCACGACGTCGTGGACTTTGCCGATGTCCGGGGCCAGGCAGGCGCAAAGCGCGCGCTCGAAATTGCTGCCGCCGGGTCGCACAATGTCGTTCTCGTGGGTCCCCCAGGCGCCGGCAAGACCATGCTTGCCCGCCGGCTCCCGACCATCCTTCCCTGCATGTCGCTCGACGAAGCCCTGGAGACCACCCGGATCCACAGTGTGGCGGGTACGCTGCCGGCAGGCCAGTCGCTCTGC
>DASSHL010000248.1:0-3891 GCA_035692845.1 Gemmatimonadales bacterium | reverse complement strand
CAGCTGACGCAGACCAGTCATGCATCCTCGGCGTCGCCATCGCCAACATGATGCCCATGATGACAATCACGATCATCAATTCTATGAGGGTGAATCCATTTCGACGCATGCGCATGCCCGCCGGATGAGGTGAAGCCTTGGAGCTACCAGCCCCGGACTTCAGCACGCGTCGTACCAAGGGAAGAGCTGTTGCAGGACAACGACTTACGTGATGCAGTGCAATTCTGTGCGGTGCAAGAAACGGCAGTGGGTGCAAGGAGAGGCGGGAAGACGGGAGGGCGGGAAGGCGGGAAGACCTGGAGGAATGAATACTTTCCGTCTTCCCGCCCTCCAACTTCCCGTCTATTCCAGCTGATACCTTCTCAGCTTGTAGAACAGCGTCCTCAGGCTCACGCCCAGGAGCCGAGCGGCGTCGCGGCGGTTGCCGCCGGCCGCATCGAGGGCTCGGCGGATGCCAATCCGCTCCAGCTGCTCGACCTGCGGCTTGAGCTGGTAGGTCCCATTCAGGTGGGCGGCACCGTTGCCATTACCGTTGCCATTTCCGTTGCCGTTGCCATTCGCGTGCGCATGGCCGTTGCCATTGTGTGAACCGTTGCCACTGGCTGCATCGTGCAGCTGGAAGGCGTCGAGGTCCAGGCGGCCACCGGCGCTCAGCACCGCCGCGCGCTCCACCGCGTTGCGGAGCTCCCGCACGTTGCCGGGCCAGGCGTGTTCCGTCAGCGCGACCAGCGCGCCGGGTGTGATGCTGATGGAATGGCCCATCCGCTCCGCCGCCTGACGGACATAATGCGTGACCAGTGCCGCGATGTCCTCCGGCCGCTCGCGCAGCGCCGGAATCCGGAGCTGCACCACGTTGAGGCGGTAATAGAGATCCTCGCGGAATTCGCCGCGCGCCACCATGGTGTCGAGCGGCTGGGCCGTGGCCGCGATGAGGCGGACGTCGACCGGGCGCGAGTCTCGCGACCCGAGCCGGCGAATCTCGCCTTCCTCCAGCACGCGCAGCAGCTTGGCCTGCAAGCCTTGCGGCATGTCGCCGATTTCATCGAGCAGCAGGGTGCCGCCATGCGAGGCCTCGAACAGGCCGACCCGGTCCTGCGTCGCACCGGTAAAGGAGCCCTTCATGTGCCCGAAGAGCTCGCTCTCCAGCAGCGACTCGGGAATGGCGGCGCAGTTGACGGCCGTGAAGACTTCGTCGCGCCGAGGGCTCATCCGGTGGATGGCGCGGGCCAGCACTTCCTTGCCGGTGCCGCTTTCGCCGGTGATCAGGACGGTGGTGGCGTGCGCGGCAACGCGGGACGCAAGCTCAAGCACGTTACGCATGGACTTGCTCTCGGCCACGACTTCCGACCGCACCGGCTCGGCGCCGATGGTGGCGCGGAGCGTTTCGACCTCGCGCAACAGCCCCTCACGCTCAGCCGCCTTCCGCACCGTGAGCAGCACCTCGTCAGGACGGAACGGCTTGGTGAGGTAGTCGTAGGCGCCTTCACGCATGGCCTCGATTGCCGCATCCTCGCCGCCGAATGCGCTCATCATGAGGAGGATGGCACTGCCGCCTTCCGCCCGGTATCGCCGGAGGAAGGTGAGGCCGTCCATGGCGGGCATTCGCACGTCGCAGAGGATCAGGTCGAACCGCTCGGCCAGCGCGCGCTCAAGGCCGTGCGCCGGCTCGGCCGCGGTCTCCACGTCGTAGCTGGCACCGGTGAGGAGCATGGCCAGCGATTGCCGCAGGCTCGTATCGTCGTCAACGATCAGGATGCGCATCGTTCCCATTCCATGTCTCGACTGGGGAGAAACACCTTGAAGGCCGCGCCGCCTTCACGGGCGCGGTCCACCCACACCATCCCGCCAGCGTCATGCACCGTGCGTGCGACAATCGCGAGCCCAAGCCCGGTACCCTTCCCCGGATCCCGCGTGGTATAGAACGGGTCGAAGACCCGCTCCCGATCTTCTTCGGCAATGCCGGGCCCGTCATCCGCAACCACCAGCAGCGCGCCGGGCGAACGCCCCACGTACTCGGCGGGCACTGGCCTCGGCTCGATGGGGCGGATCCGTCGCACACCGTCAGCGTCTTCCTGGCGCGCCACCGGTCGGCGGCCTGATTTCAGCGCGTGTGACGCCACCGAGACGACGATGCGCCGAGCCGCCGAGTCACGCGCGTTCAGCACGAGGTTGATGACCACCTGCTCCAGCGCGTGCGCGTCGCCAAGTACCGCCGCCACGCCAAGCGCGAGATCCAGTTCCAGATGTGTTTCCCGCAGTGCGCCCTGCGACTCGAGAAAGCTCGTTGCTCGGCGCACGACGCTCGACAGATCACTCTGTTCGGTGGCCTTCCCCGGCCGAGCGTACTCGAGCATCGAAGCCACAATCCGGTCGATCCGGTCCACGGCATCACGCATCTGCTCCAGCACGGCGGGGTCGGTGCCCCGCTGGCGGAGAACCTCGATCCAGTTGGCAATGGCTCCCAGCGGGTTGCGCACCTCATGCGCCACGCCGGCCGCGAGACGGCCGATGCCGGCGAGCTTCTCGCTGCGGACCACCTGCCCCTGTGCGCTGAGCAATCCCTCGGCCATGGCGCGGAAGCGCTCGGCGAGGGTGGCGAATTCCTCAGTTTCGTATTCGGTCGCTCGGCGGCTCGGCGGCTCGGCGGCTCTTCCCGACCCCGCGTCCCGCGTCTCGCGTCCCGCGTCCGCCAAGGCATCCGCCTCCTCAGCCAGCGCGTCCAGCGGCTGCAGCACTTGTCGGCGCAGCAGGTGGAGGCCGAAGACCAGGAGCACGATGGTGCTGCCGGCCCAGAACGCGGCGAGCGGCAGGATGAGCGCCGAGAGGTTGGCGCCGGCCACCAGCGCGGTGATGATCCCTACCAGCACAACAGCCGCGCTCGCCACGAGGACGAGCTCGGCCACCAGCTGCGAGCGAAGTGAGCGGCGAATGCTCATGGCCGCCCCGCGCGGACTACGGCGTGCACGCGATCTGGCCCTCGTTCGTTGCAGGGGCGGGCGGCGTGGCCGGACCCGAGAAGAGTGCGCAGGTCCGCACGGTGCCGGTCGGGTACGCTGCCGTGGCAGCCCAACCACCAGGAACGACGTTCGTGATCGTGATGGTCACGCCGCTCGAAGGGTTGTAGGTCAGGAGCGCGTTCGGCACCGCCCCACTGTAGTAGCCGCTGCTATAATCGGCTGCGTACGCTTCCTGGGCAGTGGCCAAGTTCCGAAGATCGGACTTCATCTTGGCGATGAAGGCCTTTTCCTTGGTCGCCGCGAACTTGGGGATCCCGATCGCGGCCAGGAGACCGATGATCACGACCACAATGAGCAGCTCGATGAGCGTGAAGCCACTCTGCTGCTGGCGCTTCGTCATCGGGTGATCCTGCTGCAGTCGGGTGGTCATGATCCTGCTCCAGAGTGTCGGGTCAAGAAACAGGGCGACGACCCGAAGACCGCCGCCCTTTTGTTCCTCAGTCAGCTACGCAAGCCTGAATCAGGTGGTGCACTTCGGCTCGCCCTCGACCGTGGCGGGCGCCGTAGTGTTGTCGCCCAGGAAGATGGCGCACGTCTTTGCGGTCTGGTCATGCGACGCGGTAGCGGTCCAGCCGGGGTTGCCACCCAGCGCGGCGACGATGGTCACGCCGGCCGACGGGGTGAAAAGGCAGTTCGCCGCGGTGCAGCCGGTCGGAAGCGGGGTGCCGACACCGGCGAGGTTGCTGGCAGTACCCGCCATGTAGACGAAGTTGTCGGCGAAGTACGCTTCCTGGGCGGTGGCCAGGTTCTTCAGGTCCGACTTCATGGAGGCCAGGTAGGCCTTTTCCTTGGTCGCTGCGAACTTCGGAATCGCGATCGCAGCCAGGATGCCGATGATCACGACCACGATCAGCAGCTCGATGAGCGTAAAGCC
>DASSHL010000247.1:0-3029 GCA_035692845.1 Gemmatimonadales bacterium | reverse complement strand
AGGTGCTTGGGCTGCTCGCCCGCACCGGCCGGTCGCACACCCTGACTGCCCTGGTGGAGCAGTACAATGAAGGCGCGCTGCTCGCGCGCCTGGGCGAACCGCGCGCCGCCGACTCGACATTGAAGCTCGCCGAATTGCTCTCGGAGGGGATGGGTCCGGAGAACCGTCACCCGGTCTACATGACCTTGCTCGATGGTGAACTGGCCGGCGAACTGGGTCGGCCCGCCCAGGCCCTGCAGGCGCTCCGGAGCGCGCTGGCCGAAACCGAGCGACGGGAGGACCAGCCCTACCAGGAACGCGCGCTGGAAGACCTGACGAGGCTGATGCTCGGGACGGGATCGCTCAGCGAAGCGGACAGCTACTTTGAGCGACTCCAGCGTCTCGCTCCCGATTCCACCCACTGGAGCACCGCGCTCCTCGGCGCTCGGCTCCAGTTCGCGCACGGCGATCACGCGCCTGCGCTCAAGCGCTACCTGGCAGTGCTGGTGAGCAGGGGATTCCCCGAGAAGGGCCGCAGCACGTCCTACTTTGCGCAGCTGGTGCTGAATGCGGCCGGGATGGCGCTCGCGAGCGGCGACCTCGCCGCCGCCGATTCGCTCGCGACGCACACGCTCCGGATTGCACGGAACGAGGGACACGTGGACTCGCTGAGCACGGTGATTGAGGGGGCGGTGGAGGTGAGGGCGGAAGTGGAGAGACGGCGTGGGGCTGAAAGCTGAGGGCTGAGGGCTGAGGGCTGAGGGCTGAGGGCTGAGGGCTGAGGGCTGAGCGAGGCTAGCGCTCTTAGCTCTTAGCTCTTAGCTCTTAGCTCTTAGCTCTTAGCTCTTAGCCCTCAGCGATCAAGCATCACCCTCCCCTCCTCCCGCAACGTCTCCCGCAGCAGCATCCGCGCCTTCTGCCATCCCCGTTGCACGGTCCGCTCCGAGACGCCACGGAAGCGGGCGATCTCGCCAAAGGTGAAGCCGCTGAAGAAGTGCATGTCGACCAGCTCGGCGAGTGATGGATCCAGCCTGCCCAGGCCGTCGAGTGCGTCGCCCAGCGCTTCCAGGTCCACGCCCGCATCGGCTTCGGGCGGCGGTGCTTCGTCGCCGACCAGCGTGATCTCGACGTCGCGCCCCCGCTTCCGCGCCCGGCGGCGCCGAGCGAAATCGATGATCAACCCGCGCATGGCGCGCGAGGCGTAGCCGAAGAAGCGGGCCTGGTCGGGGTAGTCGGCGCCGGCGCCGGCCATGCTGAGCCACGCTTCGTGCACCAGCGTGGTGGCGCCAAGGGTGAGCCCGCCGCCGCCGCGCCGCAAGTGCCGCTCGGCCAGCCGGTGAAGCTCGTCGTACAGCAAAGCAAAAAGTTCATCCCGCGCGGCCGGATCGTTGCCCTGGGCCCGGCGGAGAAGGTCGTCGAGGGGCATGAGGGCAAGATGGGCAAGATGGGCGAGATGGGCTAGGTTTGCGTCCCATGACTCCGCCCACGTCCCGTCCGCCGTCTCGTCCCGCCTTTGTCTTCATCTTCATCACCGTCCTGCTCGACATGCTGGCCCTCGGCATCATCGTGCCGGTCCTGCCCAAGCTGATCATTGCCTTCAAGGACGGAGACACGGCGAGCGCGGCGACAATCTTCGGGCTGTTCGAGACGACGTGGGCCGCGATGCAGTTCTTCTTTGCCCCGCTCCTTGGCGCCATCTCGGACCGCTTCGGCCGCCGGCCGGTCATCCTCATCTCCACGCTGGGACTGGGGCTCGACTACTTCCTCATGGCGGCGGCGCCCACGCTTGGCTGGCTGCTCGCGGGCCGCGTCATCTCCGGCATCACCTCATCCAGCTACGCCACCGCCTTCGCATATATCGCCGACGTGACGCCCAAGGAGCAGCGCGCCGCCAAGTACGGGCTCCTCGGCGCGGCGTTCGGGCTCGGGTTCATCATCGGCCCCGCGGTCGGCGGGCTGCTGGGCTCGATCAGTCTTCGCCTGCCGTTCTGGGTCGCGGGCGGGCTGAGTCTCCTGGGCACGGCGTACGGTTATTTCGTCCTGCCGGAATCACTCGGCGCGAATCGACGTCCTCGCGTCGACTGGCGCCGAGCCAATCCGGTGGGAGCGCTGGGGATGCTGCGGCGGCACGGGACCATGCTGCTGGGATTCGGCATTGCCGTGCTGCTCTACCGCCTCGCACACGATTCGTTTCAGTCACTGTTCGTGATCTACAGCGATTATCGTTTTCACTGGAATGCGCGCACCGTGGGCATGGTGTTCGCCGTCATCGGGGTGGCGTCGATGATCGTGCAGGCAGGCCTGGTGCGGCCGGCGGTGCGCCGGCTGGGCGAGCGCACCACCATGATGCTCGGCTTCACCTTCGGCGTCATCTGCTTCGTGATCCTGGGTATCGCACCTACCTCGACACTCTTCTTGCTCGCGATCCCATTTTCAGCGCTCTTCGGCCTCACCTTCCCTGCCATGCAGGGCATCATGACCGGCCTGGTGGCCGACGATGAACAAGGGCGCTTGCAGGGCGCCATCGCGAGCCTTGCCGGCATGGCCGGCATCATCGCGCCGTCACTTTTCAATAATGTGTTCTCGCTGGTGATTGACCGGTGGAAGGGGATGGTGCTGCCGGGTACACCGTGGTTCATCGCGGCGGTGTTGCTGGTGGGGGCGATGGTGGTGGTGGGGAGGAGGACGTAGGGCTACATGTCGTCGGTCATCGGTCGTCGGTCATCAAACATTCGGCGCTGTCACCCTGAGCGAAGCGAAGGGACCGAAACTCAGTCAGGCTCCGGGCTCTTCGGCCGCGTCACGGCGTCAGAGTGACACGACTGTTGACGACCGACGACCGACGACTGATGACCGTCGACCCTACCCCAACCCTCCCGCGACCGGCTCCCTGAGCAACTTCCGCAACGGCACCGCAGCACCGGCCAGCATCGCCGCCACCAGCAACGCGGCGGAGCCCAGGGCCACCTGGCTGTCCCACACCGGCACGCCATTCATCAGCTCGGACACTGCCGGCATCATCACGCTGAGGTAGAGGAAGACGCCGAGGG
>DASSHL010000246.1:0-4225 GCA_035692845.1 Gemmatimonadales bacterium | reverse complement strand
CACCCTCAAATCCACGTCGCTCGCGCCGGTCCAGCTGACGCTGATCTGGACGTCGCCGGTGCCGACATGGTGGATCTGCAGCGGCTGAACAACGTAGCTGCTCACCGCGCCGTCCGTTTCCACGGCGAGGCGCAGCTGGATACTGGCGTCGCCGGCATCGGCCGCAATGCCCAGCACGACACCGGCCGCTGTGGACCCGGTCGGCAGGCTGAGCTCATAGTAGCCGTCGAGGCCGTTGACGCTCACGATCACGCGCTCGAATGCGGAGCCAGCGGACAGCGTGAGACTGGCGCTGCCTCCGCTCACGACTGATGCCGTGCCGCCGGTGCCGGGTGCCGCCGAAGTGCCGCCGAGCGGCGCCGGGCCGGCGTGGTAGGTGGCGCTGGCGCTAGCGTCGGTGGTGGCAACGCTGGTTACGACGGTGGATAGCGCGCCCTGCGGACCGAGCACGGCGGGCGCGTCACACGCGGAAAGAGCTAGGCCGGCAGCGACCACGAAGAGGGATCGCAGGTGAAACGGCCGGTTCATGGCGGGCATCCTCTGGACTGAGTGCGAAGGGCGAATACGACGCGGCCTCGAAAGGCAATGACCATACCAGCAGTGCCTGCCACCAATTGAGACGATAAGTCGCCACCTCGCAACCACTTGGCGGCCCGGCGCTCGCGCGCTTGGAAGCGCACCTCAAGCGTCATGCGAGCCTGCTATGCGAAAGTCCAGTCGTCCGTTAGTTTTGCGGCCATGCCAATGAGGGTGGCGGTCTGCGTTTCGGGCGGGGGCAGCAACCTGGAAGCGCTCTTCGATGCATTCGCGTCTCCAGACGACGCCGTGGACATTGCGCTGGTGCTGAGCGACCGCGCCTCGGCCGGGGGTTTGGAGCGGGCGCGCCGGCGCGCGGTGCCGGCTGAGGTGCTTGCCAAACCGGACAACGCCGACGAATGGCTGCACCAGCTCGAAGCGCACCAGATCGAGCTCGTGGTGCTGGCGGGCTACCTCAAGCGGGTGCCACCGGCAGTCGTGGCTCGCTATCACCGGCGGATCATTAACATCCATCCTGCTCTCCTGCCGGCATTCGGCGGGCAGGGCATGTACGGCAGGCGGGTGCACGCCACGGTGCTGGCGAGCGGACGCGGGGAGTCGGGATGCACCGTGCATCTCGTGGATGAGGAGTACGACCGGGGACCAATCCTGGCCCAGCGCCGCGTGCCCGTTCTGCCGGATGACACCGTCGAATCACTTGCCGCGCGCGTCCAGGCGGCGGAACACCAACTCCTGCCCGCCGTCGTGCGGGAAGCGGCGCGCCGAGGGCGTCCGGTGCCGCTCCGCTGACCCGATCGAACGCCAGAATTGAAGGAATTGCCACCGTCATGCCCAGGGCTCTTCTCTCCGTCAGTGACAAGCGTGGGATCGTCTCGTTCGCCGAGGAACTCGCGCGCCTCGGCTGGGAGCTCGTCTCCACGGGAGGCACCGCAAATGCGCTGCGGAAGGCGGGGCTCGAGGTCAAGGGCGTAAGCGAAGTCACTGGCTTCCCCGAAATCCTGGATGGCCGGGTCAAGACGCTGCACCCCAAGGTGCACGGTGGCTTGCTGGCGCGGCGCGACGCGCCCGAGCATCAGGCTGCACTCGCGGAGCATGGCATCGTGCCGATCGATCTGCTTGCCGTGAATCTCTACCCGTTTCAGGCCACGATCGCCCGCCCCGGTGTCGCCCTCGAGGATGCAATCGAGAACATCGACATCGGCGGGCCGTCGATGCTCCGTTCAGCAGCCAAGAACTTCGAGTGGACGCTTCCGGTGGTCGATCCTACTGACTATGGCGTGGTGCTCGACCACTTGAGCCGGGGTGCGGTGCCGCTGGAAGTCCGGCGCGAGCTCGCCGCCAAGGTCTTCGCCCATACGGCGGACTACGACGCGGCGATTGCTCGTTTCCTCACGCCACCCGAGGATGGGCTGCCGGCGCGGATCGGCCTCGCCATGGAGCGGGTGCAGGCGCTTCGCTACGGCGAGAACCCGGGCCAGCGCGCGGCGCTGTATGTGACGGAGGAGCCGCGTGGCATGCGCGACCTCGCCCAGCGCCAGGGCAAGGAACTGTCGTTTAACAACCTGATCGATCTCGATGCGGCGATGGCCGCGGCGGCCTGCTGGACCAACCGCCCTGCGTGCGCCATCATCAAGCACACTACGCCCTGCGGCATCGCGCTGGGCGCCACGGCCGCCGAAGCCTTTGAACGGGCGCGCGCCACCGATCCCGTCTCCGCGTATGGCTCCGTCATCGCCTTCAACACCGTCGTGGATGACGCGACCGCGGCTGCCATGGGCGACCTGTTCGTCGAGGTGGTCGTTGCACCGTCCTTCCACGAGGAAGCGCTGGCCCGTTTCGCAGCGAAGAAGAACCTGCGCGTGGTGGAGCTGCCGGTGGCCCGCCCCGCGGGCGCACTCGACTTCAAGCGCGTACGCGGCGGTTTCCTGGTGCAGGATGCCTTCAGCTTCAACCCCAGCGAGAAGGCCTGGCAGGTGGCCACCGCGCGCGCGCCGTCGGAACAGGAATGGAAGGACCTGCGCTTCGCCTGGGCCGCCGTGGCCAACGTCAAGTCCAACGCCATACTCATTGCGCGTGACGAGATGGCCATTGGCATCGGCGCCGGGCAGATGAGCCGGGTGGATGCCACCTTCCTCGCGGTGCACAAGGCAGGTGAACAGCAGCATGCGACGGCAGGCGCAGCACTGGCGAGCGACGCATTCTTCCCCTTTGCCGACGGCATCGAGCAGGCTGCGGCTGCCGGCATCGGCGCGATCATACAACCCGGCGGCTCCATCCGCGACACCGAGGTCATCGCCGCGGCGGACCGCCACGGCATGGCGATGGTCATGACAGGCGTGAGGCAGTTTAGACACTAAGGCTGAAGGCTGAACGCTGAAAGCTGAAGGCAAATAGCCTCTGCTTTCAGCCTTCCGCCTTCAGCCTTCAGCTCGGAGAACAAGTGACAGCTGACCCCCATTTGGACACCCACCGCCCGCCCTACCTCTGGGCCACGGTCCTTGGCGTGATCATCCTCGCGATCTACGTCGCGACGCTCTCGCCGACGACGGCGTTCTGGGACACCTCGGAATACATCGCGGCTGCCAGGGTACTGGGGATTCCGCACCCGCCCGGCAACCCGCTCTTCACGTTGATGGCGCACGTCTGGGGGCTACTGCCACTCGCCGCCGAATACGCGGCGCGAATCAACCTCTTCGCCGCGCTCACCAGTGCTGGTGCTGCCGCCTTCTGGTTCCTGGTGGCCGAGCGGTGGCTCGTGCCGATCGTGCCGGCGCGCTGGGTGCGGCTCGGAGCGGCCGCTGCCGGTACGCTGGTGGGCGCGCTCAGCTGGACGGTGTGGAACCAGTCCGTGGTGAACGAAAAGGTGTACACGGTGTCGCTGCTCTTCATCGCGGCCATCGCGTGGCTCGCGGTACGCTGGGCCGATCTGGAACCGGGTCCACGTCGTGACCGGCAGCTCGTGCTCATTGCCTACCTGCTGGCGCTCACGACCACCAATCACATGATGGGCCTGCTGGCGATCTCGCTGGTCGGCATCTACGTCGTCTTCACCGACTGGCGCAGCCTGCTCAAGCCACAGGTGCTGATCGCAATCGTCGTGGCGCTGATCATCGGCGTCTCGCTCAATTACCTCTACCTGCCGATGCGGGCCGGACAATATCCGCCGATCAACGAAGGCGAACCGGTCGGCTTCTTCAGCCAGGCCTTGAAGGACGTGCTGAACCGGGTGCAGTACGGCAAGCCATCGGTCATGCAGCGCCAGGCGGACTTCCTTTCCCAGATCGGGAATTACTGGCAGTACTTCAACTGGCAGTTTGCCCGCGACTGGCAGCCGCTCCGCCAGATCGCGACCGCCATCTTCGCGGTCACCGGACTTGCCGGCCTCTGGACGCTGATCCGCCGTCAGCGCGTGGCGGGCTGGGCGGCGGCGGCACTGCTGTTCACGCTGACGGTCGCGCTGATCTACTACCTCAACTTCAAGTATGGCTTCTCCTATCACCCACAGCAGGACCTGTCCCGCGAGGTGCGCGAGCGCGACTACTTCTTTATCGCCTCGTTTTCCTTCTTCGGTGTGCTCGTCGCCGTGGGGCTCGGCGTGTACATGCGGGAGATCGTGACATGGCTCGGCGACCGCGCGACGGGGCCACGGGCGTGGGCGCTCGCGTCGCCGGTGCTCGCGCTGGGACTG
>DASSHL010000245.1:0-3226 GCA_035692845.1 Gemmatimonadales bacterium | reverse complement strand
CGATGCCCTCACTGCGCAGATCGAGTCCGTCGAGCAGCGCATGGCGGAAATAGATGCGACGCTCGCGGACCCTGCCTTGTATCATGAGTCGCGCGCCGATGAGCTGCGGACCCTGGCGCAGGAGCGCGCGACGCTCGCGGGCTCGGTCGAGCACCTGATGGGGGAGTGGGAGTCGCTGGAACGGGATGGGCGAGATGGGCGAGATGGGCAGGATGGGCGGGATCCTGCGAATGCCGTCACCCCGACGAAAGTCGGGGTCCAGAGCAGGGGAACCAGTGGGGCGCAGCCGAAACGAAACGGTCACCAAGACTGATGTCTCGCTGATGTTTCCCCGAAGATCGCTCCCTGGACCACGACTTTCGTCGGGGTGACGGATCAGCGAGTTTCGCCCTGCCCATCCTGCCCATCCTGCCCATCCTGCCCTCACATCTTCTTCAGTAGCGCCTGAAACCGTGGTTCATCGCGGATTGCGTTTAAATCGGAATCGTTCTCCAGCCATGACCGGTGGCCGAAGCCGTTTTGCACTGCCGTCTCCAGGCACACCAACGCTTCCTCGTGCTTGCCACCCAGGGCGTACACACACGACACATTATAGAGCACCGCTGAGTCCGCGGGATCGAGTGCCAGCGCCCGGCGCGCCCACTCGATGGCCCGTTCCACCTCGCCGAGCTGGATGAGGCCGCCCGCCCCGAGATAGAGTGCACGGGCATCGTCGGGATTGAGCTCCAGATGCCGTTCTGCCGTGGCGATGCCCTCGCGCATCGCTGCCTCCGCCTCCGCATCGCGACCGAGCTTCCGGAGCGGCATGGCCTGCAGGAAGAAGGCTTGGTACTCCTCGGGGCGCACCTGGGCGGCGACGTCGAGCAACCGCACTGCCTCCTCGTTCTTGCCCTGCAGGAAGGCGGTGCGGCTGGCGAAGTAATGTGCGTCGAACGATTTCGGGTCGAGCCGCATGGCAGTCTCGAATTCCGATTCGGCCTCGGCGTAGCGCTGGCTCAGCGTCAGCGCCAGCCCGCGTGACGCATGCGCTTCCGCCACGTCCGGCCCCAGCTCCAGCGCCTTCCTGCTGTAGCTGTCGGCTCCTTCGAGGTTGGCGTTGCTGCCGTCCCAGAGCATGTAGAGATAGCAGCAGCAGTCGGCCGCGCCGGCGTAGGCCTTGACGTATTCATTGTCGATGTCCAGGGCCCGCTCGAACATGCGGCGAGCATACTGGATGCCGGTGCGCCGGAGCTGGTGCATGAACTGCCGGCCGCGCAGGTAATAGTCATAGGCCTGCACGTCAGCCCGTGGAGCGTTCTCGATCGCCTTCTTCTCGCCCTCGCTCAGCACCACCTGCAGCGCCTTCACGATGCTGCCGGCAATCTCATCCTGAATCGCGAAGACATCTTCCATCTCCCGGTCATACCGCTCTGACCAGAGCTGGTAGCCGTCGGCCATGTTGACCAGCTGGGCGGTGACGCGAAGCCGGTTGCCAGCCTTCCGCACGCTGCCTTCCAGCACGGTGGAGACGCGGAGCTGGTCGCCGATGGTGCGGGCGTCCAGGTTCTTGCCCTTGAGCGCAAAGGTGGACGTGCGCGAGGCGACGCGCAGCGAGCGCACCTTGGTGAGCGCATTGATGATTTCTTCCGCGATGCCGTCGGAGAAATATTCATTCTCCGCATCAGCGCTCATGTTCACGAACGGAAGGACAGCCACCGACTTGGCGGACTGCGCGTCGGGCACGCGCAGGGCCGCCGTGGTGGTGCTGGGTGGGGTCGAGATGCCGCCGACCGTACCCAGCGCGTGCGCGAATGCCGCGGCCGAGGCAAAGCGGTCGGCCGGCGACTTGGAGAGCGCGCGCATCACGGCACGATCCACCCACTCCGGAATCCGTTCCCGGCTCACGAGCGGGGGCACGGCCTCGATGAAGCTTCGGGCGATGATCGCCTGGCCATTGGGCCCCGTGAACGGCGTGCGCCCCGACAGCATCTCATAGAGCACGCACCCCAGGCTGTACTGGTCGCTGCGCCCGTCGAGATTGGTCTCGCCGGCGCTCTGCTCCGGGCTCATGTACGCCGGCGTGCCCATCGAGGTGCCGGTCTGGGTCAGGTTGTCGGCGGCGGCGGCACTCAGTGCCTTGGCGATCCCGAAGTCAGTCACCATCGCCTCGCCGTGGTGCAGCAGCACGTTCTCGGGCTTGATGTCCCGGTGCACCACCTGGCGATTATGGGCGTACTCCAGCGCGGCAGCCACGGCGCGCGTCAGCCGCAGTGCGTCTTCCAGCGGCACCGTCCGGTCACGCTCCAGCCGATGGCGCAAGGATTCGCCCTCGACAAATGGCATGACGTAGTAGAGGAATCCTTCGGCCTGACCAGAATCGTAGAGCGGGACGATGTGCGGGTGTTGCAGCGACGCCGCGATCTGGATCTCACGCAGGAACCGTTCGGGACCCAGGTTCGCGGCCAGGTGCGGGTGCAGCACCTTGAGCGCCACCGGACGCTGATGCTTCCGGTCGCGTGCCAGGTAGACGGTGGCCATGCCGCCACGGCCAATCTCGCGCTCGACCTGGTATCGCTCGCCGACCGAAGTGGCGACGCGTTCAAGGTCGGATGCAGGCGAAGCAGGCACGCAGGGTTTCCGGAATTGGAGATGGGGTCGGTGGCAATCAAGTTATCGCGCCTGGGTAATGATAGTAAGGGCAGGGCGAGAAGGGTGGTGAACAGGTCGACAGTTGACCGCAGACTGTCGCCCATCCCGCCCATCCCGCCCATCTTGCCCATCTTGCCCGTCCTGTTGTCAGCCCCCTATCCTACCTTGGTCACCCATGACTTCCGCGTCCATTCTCATCGGCGCCCTGGCTCTCGTGGCCGGGGTCCTGCTCGGCTGGCTTCTCGCCCGGAACCA
This sequence comes from Gemmatimonadales bacterium, assembly GCA_035692845.1. Taxonomy (GTDB): domain Bacteria; phylum Gemmatimonadota; class Gemmatimonadetes; order Gemmatimonadales; family GWC2-71-9; genus CAMLHP01. Next base: position 343 of record DASSHL010000245.1, on the reverse strand, counting down.
GGCGAGCGCCCTCCGGGCCACCCTGGAAGCCGAGCGGAAGGCGGCCGGCGCCCAGGCTGAGCTCCTCAATTCCGCCGATGCCCGGTTGCGCGAGGCCTTCGCGGCCCTTTCCGCCGACGCGCTCAAGTCCAACAACCAGCAATTTCTCGATCTCGCCACCAGCTCACTCAGCCGCTTCCAGCAGGGTGCGACGCAGGATCTCGAAGCCCGCGAGAAGGCCGTTGCCGCGCTGGTGAAGCCGCTGGAGGATGGGCTTCGGCGGATGGACGAGAAGCTGGGCGCGGTGGAGAAGGACCGGACCAGCGCCTACGCCGACCTCCGCGCCCATCTCGAGCAGATGACC